>JAGCCY010000133.1 GCA_017651385.1 Lachnospiraceae bacterium | reverse complement strand
GGCTACGAACAGGTCCCGCCCATGTATTCGGCCAAGAAGGTTAACGGACAAAAGCTTTACGATATGGCCAGAGGCGGAAAGACCATAGAAAGAAAGCCTGTGTTTGTGGATATAAAAGAGATCGGGATACTTGATATTTCGTATCCGAAAGCAAAGATAAGGGTAAGGTGCGGCAAGGGCACATACATAAGATCGCTGTGTGAAGACATAGGCAAAAAATGCGGTGAGCTGGCTTATATGACAAGCCTTATAAGAACCCGCGTTTCGGGCTTTTCGATCGATTCGGCCGTTAAGCTTTCCGATATAACAAGACTTCGCGACGAGGGAAGGATAGAAGAATATATAATGCCCGTCGACGATTGTTTTAAGGAATATCCAAAACTTACCGTAAAGCCTGAGTTTCGCAAGCTTATAGACAACGGAAACAAGCTTTTTTACAACATGGTTGACGGTGATTTTTCAAAAGAAAACGGTACTTTGGTAAGAATCTATAACAACGACGATATATTCACGGGAATATTTGTGGTTAACGTTATTGATAAAACGTTAAAACCGTTTAAAATGTTTATGGGAGAGTAAATGATAATCATAGACGGACAAAGCGAAATTGAATATCCGGGAAGGACCCGCGTGGCCATAGGAAAATTCGATGGCATACATATGGGCCACAAGCGTCTTATAAGTGAGATCACCGGTAAAAATGACGGACTTTTGGCTGTCGTGTTTACATTTTCTTTTGCTTCGGAAATATATCTTAACAACGTGGAACGTATCCTTTCGGATGAGGAAAGACATAAGATATTTGAACAGCTCGGCGTGGACATCTTAGTCGAATACGACTTAAACGATGTCACCGCAAAGACCGAACCCGAGGATTTTGCAAGGATCGTGTTAAAAGAACGCCTGCACTGTGCCGAAGTCGTGTGCGGTAGCGATCTTTCTTTCGGATATAAGGGCCGCGGGAATGTTGCGCTTCTTAAATCAATGGAAGAAGAACTGGGTATAAAAACCCGTGTAATAGATAAGGTTAAATATCTTGGTGAGGATATTTCGTCGACGCGGATCAGAAAAGCCCTTTATGAGGGTAACTTTGCGGATGCCGAATATATGCTCAAAGGATGATGAGGAAATTGTTATGAAGATAGCAATCATTTTGACGCTGATCGGCGGACTTGGGCTGTTTCTTTACGGAATGCGTGTCATGAGTGAAAGCATCGAAGCTTTTGCGGGTGCCAGGCTGAGAGGTATTCTCGAAAAACTTACCACAAACCGTTTTATGGGTATACTGGTAGGTCTTGTATTTACAGCTACCATTCAGTCATCATCGGCCTGTACGGTCATGGTGGTCAGCTTTGTTAACTCCGGGCTCATGAATCTTTATCAGGCTGCCGGAGTCATCTTCGGTTCAAACATCGGTACTACCGTTACCGCATTACTCGTATCGTTCAAACTCGAAAAGATCGCTCCGATCATTCTTTTTGCCGGCGTTGCCGTCGTAATGTTTTCCAAAAATCAGATGCTTAAAAAACTTGCCGATATAGTTATCGGCTTCGGTATACTTTTCATGGGCTTAAGCTCCATGTCTTCTTCGATGGGCACCATGAAGGATTCTCAGGCCGTCCTTGATGCGTTTGCAAGTTTAAGAAGTCCGTTTTTGGCAGTCTTACTGGGCCTTGTGATCACAGCCGTGGTACAAAGTTCATCGGTAGTCGTATCCATAATGGTACTTCTTGCCAACCAGGGTCTCATGGGTCTTGAAATGTGCATGTACATAACCCTGGGAAGTAACATCGGTGCCTGTACATCGGCCGTACTTGCTTCGTTAAACGGTAAAAAAGACGCAAAGCGTGCGGCTCTTATCCATGTGCTCTTCAACATTATCGGTACTGTTGTAATGTATATATTCTTTGCGGTCGACGTCGAGGCCTTTGTGGGCTTTATGTCCAAGCTGGCAGGTTCGGATGCCGGCAGGGTTGTTGCATTCTCGCATTTATTCATAAAGATCATCCAGGTTATCATAATGACACCTTTCATCGGTCCTATAGTAAAGCTTACAAAGGCCATTATCCCGGGTGAAGATGCTAAGGTCGGATACCGCGAATCCTTCAGGCTTAAATACATCGGCGATAAGGTGGTCCTTAATCCGGCTACCGCAGTTGTCGAAGTCATCAAGGAAGTTGACCGTATGGCAAGTCTTGCCGAAGAAAATCTAAACCGTGCAATGAATGCGCTCATCACTCTTGATGAAGAAGATATCGAAGACGTATACAAGGTGGAAGAGAACATCAATTTCTTAAACCACGCGATCACCAATTACCTTGTTAAGATAAACCAGACTACCCTTCCTATCGAAGACTTACGTTCTATAGGCGGTCTTTTCCATGTGGTAAACGATATAGAAAGGATCGGCGACCATGCAGAAAATGTTGCCGATGCGGCAAAACAGCGCCGTGAGACCGGTGTAACCCTTTCTGCAGACGCCCATAAGGAACTCGGTATAATGCTTGACAAGGTCAACGAAATGCTGCGTCTTTCCGTAGAAGTCTTTACTTACGGCAAAAAAGAAAACCTGGATAAGATAAGCCAATATGAAAATGAAGTCGACGAACTTGAGAGAAAATATCAGGCCAACCACGTTGAGCGTCTTACCAAAAACGAATGTACGCCGGAAGCCGGCATGATATTCTCGGATATCGTATCGGGTTTGGAGCGTATCGGAGACCACGCGATCAACATCGCTTACTCAATGATCGATACAAATGAAAAAGAAAAAGTATAAAAAATGCGGCTCCGCAAGGAGCCGCTTTTTTAATCCGTATCTATTCGGGTTCCGTCAGTTCGACCTTTTCGGCAGGCAGAAGATCGATCAGAGTTTTTTCAAGTTCTGCGCTTTGGATAGGCTTTGTTAAGTAGGCTGAAAAGCCGAGCTCAGCGTATTCGACATCCATTCCGATAAGGGCGTTTGCCGTGAGCATTACGACCGGAGTCAGGGTGTTTAAACCTTCGCTTGATATGGATACGAAAGTCTCTATACCGTCGGGTGCGGGCATCCGGTGATCCAAAAGGATCACATCGTATCTGTACTTTTTGCAAAGTTCTATGGCTTCGTCGCCGCCGCTCGCGGTGTCGATCTTAAGTTCTGTTTTCTTGAGCAGGGCCTTTATTACGGTAAGGTTTACCTTTATATCGTCAACGATAAGTATGTGTGCGGTCGGGGCATGGAAGCTTTCACGGTATACGTGTTCGGGCTTTTTATCGTCATGGATCCTGAATTTGCCCAAAGGTGTTTTGTCCTTTACCTTTTGAGGTATGCTTACCCTGAAGGTACTTCCGACTCCGGGCGAACTTTCAACGATAATATTTCCGTTCATAAGCTTTATCAGATCTTTTGTGATCGAAAGGCCGAGACCGGTTCCCTGTATCGTATAGTTTTCTTTTTCATCGACACGCATAAACGAATCGAATAAGGTGTCAATGTCTTTGGAGTCGATACCTATGCCGGTATCGGAAATGTTTATCAAAAGATCCGTGTTCTTTTCATTTGATTTTGAACAGCTTACGTTTACGCTGACTCCTCCGGTCTTTGTGTATTTAATGGCGTTGGATATGAGATTGCTCATTATCTGTCTTATAAGATTATTGTCACCGTTAAGGACAGAAGGCATATTCTCGTCGCAGGTTATCTTGTAATATAAGTCTTTGCCCTCAGCCATCTGGTGAAAATAGTTGTAACATTCGCGCAAAAGGTCGTGAGGATTATAATCGGTCGGACGGATATCCATCTTATTTGCTTCGATCTTTGAAAAGTCGAGGATATCGTTGATTATACCCAGAAGAGCGTTTCCCGACGATCGTATGCTTTCCGAATATTCCATGATCTGAGGGTCTTCGGCGGTACGAAGTATCATTTCGTTAAGGCCGAGTATAGAATTAAGGGGAGTTCTTATTTCATGTGACATATTGGCAAGAAAAGTGCTTTTTGCGCTGTTGGCGGCATCCGCGATATTCTTGGCCTCCTGTATCTCGCGTAAGTATCTTACATCTTCCGTAGTGTCTTCAATAAGGAAGTACGATCCGATCGTACGGCCTTTTTTGTCGGTAAGTTCGCTGTATCGGATATTGTAATGTTCTTCGGTAATGACTCCGTTTGAGCTGACCGTATGGATATAGTGATGGGTTCCGTATTCATGCCCCTTGCTTCTTAAAGTGTTCACGACCGTGGCTATCGGTTCGCTTTTGAAATTATAGGTTTTTTCGTCAACATCAAACCTTTCTTTTGAAAAAGTGTTTGCGTAGATGCAGTTGTTGTTAAGATCGAACAGGATGAGGCCTTCGTTCATATTGTCGGTGGCGCTGCCTACCGATACGCTCATAAGACTTCTGGGCACGAATGTGCTTATGCAGAAATACACAAGTGTTCCGGCAACGGAGTAGAAGATGACCGAAGCATCGAGTAAAAGCCCTGCGGTCATATATATGATGTTTAACACTATTACGAATATCAGCACGGAAAGGATACCTATATACTTGATCCTGTACATGCTGTAGCTTTTAAACATCCGGTATATGAACAGGAAAAGAACAAATGCAAGCGGGATATAATCCACCGCAAGATGGAAATAGTATAAAGGCCTGAAGCCGGTCCGATAGAAAGTAACCCCGCTTGCGTCCTTTGTTTCGAATATATAGAAAACGTGATCGAACAAAAGGTTTAAAAAGATCGATACCGAATCGATCACCATTATGATCATCGTGGGCATGGCGAGCCTTTTGGAAAAACGTCTGTGATTTGTATAGACAAGGCAGAATGCGGTAAGGCAGTAGATTATCCAGTCTATTGATGAAAAATACAGTGAATAGGAGATTCCGGCACTTATTTTGTTGAAAGAACATGCTACGAATATGTTTGCAAGGATGGCCACAATAGCGGTCTTAAGTGCATATGACAGCCATTTGGCAAAATATTCGCTGTTATTCTTCATTGCCTTTAACAGGAATAATATGTTGATTATGGCAATGCAGTCAACAAGGATATAGATTGTTTTAGTAAGCATTCTTTAGGTGCCTTCCTTTGCATAAAAATTGTGTGGCCGTACAAATATTGATTATACAGCCACACAATTAATCATGCATTAAGCAGTGAATAATAAAATCCCTGTTTTTCGATAAGTTCTTCGTGAGTACCCTTTTCGATTATGTTTCCGTCCTTCATGACCAGGATAAGATCCGCATTCTGTATGGTGGAAAGGCGGTGAGCCACTATAAAACTTGTGCGGCCCTCCATCATGGCAGCGAATGCATCGGTGATCTTTCGCTCGGTCCTTGTATCTATCGAAGAGGTAGCCTCGTCAAGTATGAGTATCGGAGGAAGGTTTAGCATCACACGCGCTATGCAGAGAAGCTGCTTCTGTCCTGCGGAGAGATTGCCTCCGTCCTGTGAAAGAACGGTGTCGTATCCGTTTTCAAGCCGCATGATAAAGCTGTGCGCATGCGCCTTTTTGGCGGCGGCTTCTATAGCTTCTCTTGTGGCTTCGGGATGGCCGTAGGCAATGTTTTCAGCCACGGTCGCCGACTTAAGCCATGTATCCTGAAGCACCATTCCGATCTGGCTTCGAAGATCCGCCTTGTGAAGACTTCCCGAAGGTATGCCGTCATATAAGATCTTACCGGCATCGGGTTCATAGAATCTCATAAGAAGATTTATGAAAGTGGTCTTTCCGCAGCCTGTGGGACCGACTATCGCGATATGATGGCCTTTCGGTACGTCAAAGGAGATATCGTATAAAAGTTTCTTTGATTTATCGTATGAAAATGCAAGATCTTCGATCTTTATATTTCCGGAAAGTACCGGGTTTTCGACCGCAGTCATACCTTCAGAAATATCGGCAGTATCCTCGGCGTCAAGAAATTCAAAGATCCTTCCGGCTGACGCCACGGCACTCTGGAATTCCGTAACGACACCCGAAATTTCATTAAACGGCTTTGTGTACTGGTTCGCATAGCTTAAAAAGCACGTAAGGGTTCCTATCGTGATCTTTCCGTTTATTCCAAGCAAAGCTCCGAATATGCCGACCGAAGCATATACAAGACCGTTTACGAAGCGGGTAACCGGATTCGTGGTCGAAGAAAAGAAAAGAGCTTTAAGGTTAACCTTTGCAAAATTTTCGTTCATCTCATCGAAGCTTTTTTCTTTTTCCGATTCCGCTCCGAAAGCCTTTATAAGTCTTACGGCGTTGACCGATTCATTTATGAATCCCGTCATCTCACCCTGAAGTTTGGCCTGCTTTGAAAAATGTTTATAGGTCTTTCTTGATATAAAGGAAGCCGCAAAGAGTGAAAGCGGTGTAAGCAGCACAACAACGACCGATATAAGACCGTTTGTGTAAAACATGAACGCAAGTGTTCCGATTATCGTGAGCACACCCGTAAAAAGCTGTGAGAAACCGAGCAAAAGACCGTCGGAAAGTCTTTCCACATCGGTGATGGTGCGGCTTAAGATCTCACCGTGTCCTTTGGCATCCAGATATGATACGGGAACAGAGTGGATCTTTAAAAGCATTTTACGGCGGACATCTTTAACGACGCGGAAGGTAACACGGTTGTTTGAAAGCGTCATAAAAAAGTTTGATATACCGTTTATAAGTAAAACAGCAAGAAACGTTATAAGTATGATACGTATGCCTTCAAAGTCGACGTTATCTTTACCGGTCATGCAGTCGACGGCGCGGCCCGTGAGGATGGGGATATAAAGTGTACAGAGTACATTGAGCACCGCCATTAAAAGGGAAAAGATTATAAGCATAAGATGAGGCTTTATAAGCTTAAGGATGCGGGCGTAAACGGCTTTGTTCTTCATTTACATCGCCTCCTTTCCGGACTGGGAGTTTACGATCTCCCTGTATACCGTGGAGGTCTTTAAAAGGTTTTCGTGAGTATCGAAACCAGCCATGTGTCCGTCGTCGAGTACAAGGATCTTATCCGCATCCTTAACGGATACGACACGCTGGGAGATTATAAATACCGTCAGCTTATCCGAAAGCTTTTTAAGGTTTGCGCGAAGCCTTGCATCGGTCGCATAGTCAAGTGCGCTTGAAGAATCGTCTAGGATAAGTACGGGATTGTCCTTAACAAGCGCTCTTGCGATCGTAAGCCTCTGCTTTTGACCGCCCGATAAGTTGGATCCCGCTTCCGTGAGTATATGATCAAGGCCTTCGCCCTTTTTCTCTATTATCTCTTTACCTTCGCTTATCCTTAATGCCTCCCACAGGGTTTCATCGCTTGCATCGGGGCAGCCGAGGATCAGGTTTGAGCGTACCGAACCCGAGAACAGCTGGGCTTTTTGCGGCACGAGCGAGATCACATCCCTTACGGAATGAAGAGTATAATCTTTGATCGGATTGCCGAAAAGACTTATCTTTCCGGAATCCGCATCGTAAAAACGCATGATAAGATGGGAGAGTGTGGACTTACCCGAACCGGTACCGCCTATGATGCCGATCGTCTCACCCTTATTTACCGAAAAACTGATATCGTATAAGGATTCCGCGCCCGCACCGGGATATCTGAAACTTACATCCTCAAAGGAAAGAACGATATCATTCTTGCTGTGATCGGACGCAACAAGCGTTCCGTTATCTTCAAGGGTTTCTTTTACATCAAGCGTATCCGCTATCCTTGAAGTACTTGCAAGCGCCTTATTGATGGTCACAAAAAGGTTTGTAAGCTTTACAAGTTCGATAAGTATCTGCGACATGTAGTTAATCAAAGCCACAACCTGTCCGTTTGTAAGGATACCGTCATTTACAAGATTTCCGCCGTTATAAAGGACCACCATAAGTGCAAGGTTTACAAGGATGAGCGTTGCGGGATTGAGTATGGCCGATATCCTTGCCGTGACCGTATTCATGCGGTAGAAGCTTTGGTTGTCGTCGTCAAATTCCGCCTCTTCATCATCGTCGGCTCTGAAGGACCTTATGACTCTTGCACCCGCCAGGTTTTCACGTATATGAAGGGTAAGCCTGTCCAGTTTTTTCTGGATGTTTTTGTACATCGGGATGGTCTTAAAGGTTATAAATGCCACCACTGCGAAAAGAACGGGGATCACGAGGGTAAAAATGACCGCAGCCTTGACATTTATCGTAAAGGCCATGATCATGGCGCCGAATACGATAAAAGGCGAACGGAGCAAAAGACGCAATACCATGTTTACGCCGTTTTGTGAGGTGTTTATGTCGTTTGTCATCCTTGTGATCAGGGATGAGGTTCCGAGCTTATCGGTATTTTCATATGAAAAAGAAAGAATCTTTGAATAAAGATCCTTTCTTACGCCCTTGGAAAAGCCTATTGCCGCGCGGGCCGCAAAAAACTGTGCCGTAAGCGAACACGTAAGGCCTATAAGGCCTAAAAGAACAAGTATCGCTCCGTTTTTGTATACGACCGTTTTATCGTGCCCGGTGATACCGAGGTCGATTATCTTTGTCATCACAAGAGGCACAAAAAGTTCAAACAGCGCCTCGAGCATTTTAAATGCGGGCGCTATCACACATTCTTTCTTATAGTCTTTTAAGTATTTTAAAAGTCGTTTCATTTACGATCGCTTCTTTCTATTACTGTCTGAGCAAGCCCGTTTAAAAGCTCACAGCTCCTGTTCCAGGATTTAGGGATATCTTCGTCCATGCTGTGCATCATCCAGTCCGTGATGAGGCCGAAGATAAGGCCTCTTACGGTGCGGACCGTTGTTTCTCTGTCTGCGTCGCTTACCGTGACATCCTTAAATACTGTATTAAGATAGAGCCTTACGACATGATCGCTTACTTTCATGAGATAACTTTCGTATGCATCGCGGCTTACCGAATTATATATGTGAAGTACCGCGCTTTTATTCTTAAGCGCATACGATGCGGTGGCCTCTATACATTTTTCAAGCGAATCGATGCTTGGATATTCCTCGATGATCCTTTGCGCATCATCCGTTATTATCTCTTCAAGAAGTGTGGGTATATCCTGATAATGATAGTAGAAGGAATTACGGTTTATGCCGCAGTCCTCGACTATGTCTTTTACACTTATCTTGCTCAAAGGTTTTTCGTTCAACAGTTTTAAAAACGATTCTTTGATCGCTTTTGCCGTAAAGTTTGCCATATCCTTCCTCCACTTTGAGATTTTACAGAGAAAAAGAATAAATTTCAACTTTATTAAATGCTTTGATCCTTATCAATTTATGCAAATAATGTCATTTGCCCAAATTTTATACAATCCTGTTTCTTTTACCCAAATTTTGGACGCGGGTCCCATATCTGTCCGTTTAAATAACGCGGGATCTGTCTTATCTTATCATCGAAAGAGGTGAGAAACATGAAATCGACTGTACCGATGAAAACCGCAAAAGCAG
>JAGCCY010000132.1 GCA_017651385.1 Lachnospiraceae bacterium | reverse complement strand
TAAGAACGACCTTGACAAGATCTTCATCGGTCGCATCCGACGATGAAAGCACGTTCTTTGCCCGGAGTATTATGTCGGGCGATACGTTAAGCCCCGTAATGTCCACGTTTATCTCGTAAAGCTTTCTTAAGGCAAAAGAAACAAATCTGTCACTTATCTTTCCGCTTTCCGTATCAACGTTCAGTTCCACGAAGCCGTGCTCACCGCACTCATCAAAACCTCTTCCTTCAAGGCAGCCCGGATAACAGTACTTACCCTCACCGTCCAGCATATCGCATTTATATTCGTGGATATGACCGAGAGCGAGGTAATTGATGCCTTTGTTTCTGAATGCTTTAAGATCTATGATCTCAGCCTTGTCCTTGGCGGAAGATTCGGATTCCTGTCCGTGAAGCATGACAATGTTGATGTCCGAAGGATCGGGCACAAAATTGACCTGAGCCGAAGCCGTGTTCGCCCCGTTAAACTCTATTCCGTAGAGTTTGACCTTACCGTCGGGCGAAAGATCGTATTCAGTCCATGTATCGCCGAATAATTTAAGATTATCCGGGATGTCTTCCTCCGAACTTAAAAAATTATCGCTGTCATGGTTTCCTTTAAGATAATAGAAATCGATATCCGGATGATTTACGATCTCGGAAAGAACAGTATTTCTGGCCGTAGCCGATATTACCTTGGTGTCAAAAAGGTCACCGCATATAAGGATGGCTTCTATACCGTTATCGGCCGCATATGAGACCATGCGCTTAAAAGTAAGCAAAAGCTCCTGCTTGCGCTGTTTGGCCTTTTCCTTATCAAGATTGGCTGTAAGTTTGGAATCGAGGTGCAAATCCGCACAGTGAATGATCTTCATAATTACCCTCACAACAAAAGAAACAATTCTCAATCAGAACAAACGTTTGTATAAAGTGTATCATCATCCTCATATAAGGTCAAGAAAAATCCCGACATTGAGGATAATCTCAATGCCGGGATCAAAGTCATCTTTTATTAACCGCGAACGTCGCTCCATTTCCATTCTGCAACTTCGGGAAGATCCAAGCCCACTTCGTGGATGTACTGCTTATGCTCCACAAGCTTGTAGCTCATCTTCTGATAGAGGTAAGCTCCTCTGTTTCCGAGTCTCGGCAGGAACTTGATAGCTTCCATGACAAGATGGAAACGGTCTATATCGTTCTGTACACGTACATCGAAAGGAGTCGTAATGGTACCCTCTTCCTTGTATCCTCTTACATGCATGAGACGGTTGTTGTGTCTTCTGTATGTAAGCTCATGGATAAGAGATGCATATCCGTGGAAGTTAAAGATTACGGGCTTATCCTTTGTAAAGAGGATATCATACTCTGCGTCTGTAAGACCGTGCGGGTGCTCTGTTGCGGGCTGAAGCTTGAACAGATCGACTACATTGATGAAACGGATCTTAACTTCGGGAAGTTCCTTGTTAAGTATCGAAACTGCTGCAAGTGCTTCAAGCGTGGGTGTCTCACCTGCGGAAGCAAAAACGATATCGGGTTCAGCGCCCTGATCGTTACTAGCCCACTCCCAGATGCCGATACCCTGTGTACAGTGCTTGATCGCTTCATCCATTGTAAGCCACTGCGGACGGGGATGCTTGCTGGCTACGATAACATTTACATAGTTACGGCTTCTGATACAGTGATCGAAAGTCGAAAGCAGGCAGTTACTGTCGGGAGGAAGGTAAAGTCTTACGACGTCTGCCTTCTTGTTGGCGATATGATCCATAAAACCGGGATCCTGGTGTGTGAATCCGTTGTGGTCCTGCTGCCATACCGTTGACGCCATTATAAGGTTAAGTGATGCGATCTCTTCTCTCCAGGTAAGCTGGTTACATACCTTAAGCCACTTAGCGTGCTGAGCTGCCATCGAATCGATGATACGGGCAAATGCTTCGTATGTGGCAAAGAAACCGTGACGGCCGGTAAGAAGATAACCTTCAAGCCATCCTTCGCACATATGCTCTGAAAGCATCGAATCCATTACACGGCCTTCGGAAGCCAGATGATCGTCTATATCAAGAGTCTGTGCGTTCCAGTCTCTGTTCTCTACATCGAATACCGCATTAAGTCTGTTAGAATTGGTCTCATCGGGACCGAATATCCTGAAGTTCCTGCTGTCGGCATTGAGTTTGAAGATATCTCTTACAAACTTGCCAAGCTCTGTCATATCCTGACCGTCCTTGGCACCGTGTTCTTTTACCTCGACCGCATAATCCTTGAAATCGGGAAGTCTTAAGTCTCTTAAGAGCTTTCCGCCGTTTCCGTGAGGATTTGCACCGATCCTTGAATCTCCCGTAGGTGTAAGAGCTTTGATCTCGGGAAGGATCTTTCCGTCATCCGTAAAGAGTTCTTCGGGATGATAACTCTTAAGCCAGTCGGTAAGGACCTGGATATGCTCGGGCTTGTCCATCATAACGGGAACCTGATGAGCTCTCCAGTAACCCTCTACCCTTTCGCCGTCCACAAACTTGGGTCCTGTCCAGCCCTTGGGTGTACGAAGTACAATCATAGG
>JAGCCY010000131.1 GCA_017651385.1 Lachnospiraceae bacterium | reverse complement strand
TATCCTTACAGCCAGACTCAGATATTCTATAAATACGACAATTCGGTCGTAGATTATGCACAGGCCAAGGAAAGGACCGATTATTCGATCTATATGGTCGATCCCGGCGAGAATATCCATTATTCGGTAAAGAATAAACTCACCGCCACGATCAATGATATGAAGAGCAAGGGTCTTGAAGAACTTTCACTTGAAGATCCCGACGGAATCTCATACAGGATCGATCATGAGGATGATTATATTTATTCTCTTTATAAAGTTTCTTCGGAGCTTTATGCTTCCATGAACGGAACAGCCAAGTATGCCACATATTCGGTCGTGGGCAAGAAACTTGAATATGAAGAAGAATCGGAACCCGTTGACGGATTTGAGGATGCTCTTCAGGCAGCCGTAAAGGACAAGGCAAAGGAATTTACCGCAGGAGGCATGACCTTTACGCTCGAGCAGGTTAAAAAGACTTACAATGTTTATCTTACAAGCGATGCATTTACATATTACGGCGGAGAACCTGACGCCGCTCTTGAAGCTTTGGCACGAAATGTTGAAAAGTCGGAAGTGATCGAATCAGGCAATGCCAGATACCTGGTCACCAACAGTAAAGGCGCCATAACCGTAAGTAAACTTATGGGAGAAGAGAAGGTTGCACTTCTTTCGACATATGTATTCGATTCATACGATTCATCGTTTAAGGTAAGCGACGAATTTATGACGCTTGCGATCAATGCGGTAACGGAAGATAATAAATTCGAAAAAGACGGCAAGTCGTATATCGTTAAGGCGGAAGGTGAAGAAAGGCTCATATATGAAGAAGGTAATTCTGCTGAGCCTGTTGCCGCTTTCTCCACCATGGTAATAAGAAGATACAACGGTGAAGACAGTCTTGAATTTGCTTATAAAGAAAAGACAAGAAGCATAATAGAAGAGATGACCGCAAACCATCAGAGGACCGCAACATTTACCTGGTCCATTGCCCAGGTTGACGCTGACGGTTTATATACTTATGACGAAAACGGTGATGTCATAAAGGATGACAGGATCGTTACGATAACCGACAAGAACGGATCTTTTGTCATGAGCGTTGAGCAGGTTGTATATCTTATCGATACATTCTCAAAGCCCACAAAAGAACATTGGGCAGGTACCGACGGTGACGGTATGGACGTGTTCGCACGTATGATGTACGGCGGCCGTGTATCGTTAATGGTCGCATTCGTGGTAGTTATCCTTGAGACGATACTCGGTATCATCATGGGCGGTATCGCAGGCTACTTCGGCGGATGGGTTGATAACCTTATCATGCGTATGGTTGATATCTTCTACTGCATTCCCAGCATGCCGATATTGATCATATTGGGTGCCATGTTCGATGCGCTCAAATTAAGACCTATAGTACGTATCACATGGCTTATGGTAATACTCGGTGTACTCGGCTGGTCTGGCGTTGCAAGACTTGTAAGAGGTCAGATACTTTCTCTTCGTGAGCAGGAGTTCATGGTTGCGGCAGAGGCCATCGGTCTTAAGAACAGAAAGAGGATATTCAAACACCTTATACCCAACGTAATGCCTCAGCTTATCGTTACGGCTACATCAGGCCTCGGCGGTACCATTATCATGGAGTCCACACTTTCGTTTTTGGGACTTGGTGTAAAGCATCCTCTTGCTTCATGGGGTACCATGATCAACTCTGTGTCCACCGCGGAAGCGATGAAAGCATATACATATATCTGGGTTCCGGTAGGACTTTTGATCTGTCTTACCGTTGTAGCGTTCAACTTTGTCGGTGACGGTTTAAGAGACGCTTTCGACCCTAAGATGAAGCGGTAAGGGGGCAGGAAAATGGCAAAGAAATCAAGTTATATTTCAAATAAAGAAACGGCAAAGATCACGCGTAAAAATCGCAAGATCACAAGAAAACTCGAAAAGGAGAGAAACAAAAAGAACATTCCCGAATCGGCCTATAAGACCCGCATGAAGGATCCGGAAAATGTTGTTGAATTTGACAATGTATGTTCTTATTTCTTTACGGATATCGGTGTTGTAAAGGCTGTTGACGGTATTTCTTTTAACGTACCAAAGCGTTCGACCGTCGGTATCGTAGGCGAGTCGGGTTGTGGAAAGAGCGTTACGAGTCTTTCCTTAATGCAGCTGCTTCAAAGACCTTCGGGACAGACCGTGGGCGGGGAAATAAGACTTAACTTAGACGGCGACGGTGATGCCATCAATATCGTCAAGACCCCCACAGAGGTTATGCAGCATATAAGGGGCAATAAGATGTCCATGATATTCCAGGAGCCGATGACCAGCTTAAATCCCGTATTCAGGATCGGCGAGCAGGTAAATGAGGTTATAAAGCTCCATAACCCCGAGATGTCCAAGGAAGATATAAAGAAAAGAACGCTTGAAATGCTCGATCTTGTAGGCATTGCAAATAAGGAAGGCGTATACTCCATGTACCCCCATGAATTATCGGGCGGTATGAGACAGCGTATAATGATAGCGATAGCGCTTGCATGTAATCCCGCGCTCATTATAGCGGATGAGCCCACTACCGCACTTGATGTTACCATTCAGGCACAGATCCTCGACCTTTTGAAGGGTCTTAAGGAAAAGGTCAACAGTTCCATCATGCTTATCACGCATGACCTTGGTGTTGTTGCCAACATGGCCGATTATGTTGTGGTAATGTATGCGGGCCGCGTGATCGAAAAGGGTACGGCAAAAGACATATTCTCAAATCCCTGCCACCCTTACACGATAGGACTTATGAAGTCAAAGCCTGTTGTAGGCAAGAAAGTTGATGAACTTTACAATATACCCGGAAGTGTTCCGAACCCGATAAATATGCCCGACTACTGTTATTTCAGAGACAGATGCGAGTTTACCTGCGATAAGTGCAGAAATAAGGAAGCGGGCTTCGGCAATTATCCTCCGGAGATCAAGATAAGCGATACCCATGTAGTATCCTGCTATCGTTTCTACGATGAAGGTGAAGTGCTCGGGTATCCCAATCCCGTAAATGTGGAGGAACTGTAATGTCTGAAGAAATAATGGAAAAAGAGAATACGGCCGCTCCTGTTTCGGAAGATGACGTATTGGTAGTTAAAAACTTAAAGAAATATTTCCCTACCGGTAAGACTTTTTTTGGCAAGCCGCTCGGTTTTGTTAAGGCTGTTGACGGTGTTTCTTTTACGATCAAAAGAGGTACCACTATGGGTCTTGTAGGCGAATCGGGATGCGGTAAGTCCACAACCGGACGTACTTTGCTCCGCCTTCAGGACAAGACTTCGGGTGAAGTTCTTTTTAACGGTATCGATATATTCGCACTTTCCAAGGAAGAATTAAGAAAACTCCGTCCCAGGATCCAGATCATCTTCCAGGATCCTTTCTCGAGTCTTTCACCAAGACTTCCGATAGGTGATATTATCGGTGAAGCTGTCAAAGAACACGGTATTGTTCCCGAAGATGAGTTTGAAGATTATATTTCGAGAATAATGAAGGCCTGCGGTCTTCAGGAATATCATAAGGACAGATATCCTCATGAATTTTCGGGCGGTCAGAGACAGCGTATCTGTATAGCCAGAGCCCTTGCTTTAAACCCTGATTTTATCGTATGCGACGAGCCTGTATCGGCACTTGATGTTTCCATTCAGGCCCAGATAATAAACCTCCTTCGGGATCTCCAGAAGGAATTCGGACTTACTTACCTTTTTATATCTCACGACTTATCTGTCGTTGAGCATATTTCGGATACCGTCGGTGTTATGTATCTTGGAAACATGGTAGAGTATTCGGATACGGAAGAGTTATTTACCAATCCCCTGCATCCTTACACCAAGGCTCTGTTTTCGGCTATACCGATACCGGATCCCGATGCACAGATGAACCGTATCATTCTTGAAGGAAGTATTCCTTCGCCCGCAAATCCGCCGAGCGGATGTAAGTTCCACACCCGCTGCAGCGAATGCATGGAAATGTGTAAGTATGCAAATCCCGAATACAGGGAGATCAAAGACGGACATTTCGTGGCATGTCATCTCTACAATACTCCCGAGATGAATGCGGAGATTGAAAAGCAGATAAAGGACAAAAAGGTTGAAGAAGAAAAAGCCTGAATATATCGACGACGGTCGTACCATAGCGAATATGAATGTTGAGGGAATGCCCTGGTATTCTCCGAAAGCAGGTGCGGCTTCTTCCGATACCAATGAATCAGCGGGCGAAAAGCCCGAACCTCTCGATCTTAAACAGACTCTTGCAATGACAAAAGGTGTATTACTTGCATCTTTGTTAATTGCGGGAGTTTTTGTTATAATATTTTTACTCTTTATTCTGTTCTGTGTATTTGTATGGTTCAGATAATGTAAAAAGAAGGTTACATGGATAGAAAGAAATCTAAAAAAGACTTAAATTATTATCTGGGTGCGGCGGTCGGTGTTCTTTTTATCGGCCTTATCGTGTTGTGCGCAATACTGGAAAAAGGTCCGAAGACCAGATTATGGGCCTCGGATATGCTCACCGAATTGGATGGATGGACTGCAGAGGATGTCGGTGAAGTTGAATTTCCGTATTCGATCATAGGTAAAACCGGTGAGACTGTGTGGTTTTCAAATACCCTTCCCGATGAACTTCCGGACCATTACGGTATGACGATGCGCGGTTATTTCTGTAAAGTTGAGGTAACCGTTAACGATAAGACCATTTATACCTTCGGTGATAAAAGAACGCTTCCTTTCGGATGCTTTACGGGTAATATAAGACTCGTGATCCCGATCGACAAGTCATATGCGGGTCAGAGGATGGTTGTGTATGTCACACCCATATATACGCAGCACATAGATTTTTCCGCGCCTAAGTTTGGATTTATCGGCGACATAAATATGACTATAGTCTATGAAAACCTTTTCAGGATCATAGTGGGCGTATTCATGCTTACGATATTTGTGCTGTCGGTGGGACTTGCCGTGTTCCAGTCCCTTGAAAAGTCATTGCTCAACAAGAGACTTATCGGCTTTTTTGCAATGTTTGTATTTACCGTAATGGGCTGGTTTGTATGCAGTTCCGATGTTCCTCAGTTTTTTTCGGATAAGAACGGAACGGTGGCTTTGATATCGTATTTATCACTTGCGATTATGGCTATTCCTTATGCGGGATTCTGTGAATGTCTCCTCCCGGACAGTAGGAAGATCATGCGGATATTAAGAGCTGTGGGCGGATTTATCGCGATCGCCAATGTACTGGGTTTTGTGACCAATTTTTTCGATCCGCCTCAAATCCTGTTTTTGTCGCATATTTATATCTTAACGGTGTCCGGGGTATCGATCTTCTTTGCCTTTAAGGCACGTAAGCGCGGAAGGGATGCAAAACTTTTGCTGTTTTGTTTCGCCGAACTTGTATTTTTCGTGGTTCTCGGATTTTTATGCTACTTTCTCGCTCCGTCGAGCGGTTATGACGGGATTGTTTTCGGTATAGGACTTATGCTGTTTGTGTTTGCGCTTTTTGGCGTAATACTTTACCGTCAGGTCAAGTCCGTCGAAGAAAGAAAGCGTTTGGAGATATATAAAGGACTTGCATATTCGGACGTGCTTACCGGTCTTGGAAACAGAACAGGTTTTGACAGGGAATTTGACAGGCTTCATGAACATACCCAAAAGGGAACTCTGGTCACACTTATTATGTTCGATCTGAATCATTTAAAGGTTGTAAACGATTCTTTCGGACATCAGGCCGGAGATGATTATATAATGGGAATGGCGGAATGTCTTAAAAAGGTTTTCGGCCGTTTCGGGAACTGTTTCAGATACGGCGGAGACGAATTTGCTGTCGTGATGGTCAATCAGGACGGCAGAGCGGAAGAACTCGTAAAAGAATTTGAAGAAGAATTAAGACAGTATAATATAAGAACAGACAATAAACTTTCGGCTTCCGTCGGATATGCAGAACTTGAGTGGAACGGTTCTGCGGATTTTGAGAAGGAACTGTTCGAAATGGCAGACGAAAAGCTGTATTCGGATAAGAAACTGTATCATGAACAAAAGAAAGGGGAATTCTACATATGACAATGGATGAATGGACCGCTCAAAAAGAATCACAGGCGGATATAGAACATTTAAAACCCGAAGATGTTGTGGTTGAAGAACCCGGAAAAGCAGGTACTTCGCAAAGAACCGGCATGGCGGATGAAGTAAGAACGACGGATATGCCTTCGGAATCAAAGGCCGCAGGGCTTTCTCTTGTGTTGGGCATCGTCTCGATCGTTCTCGGTATATTATTTGCGGGAGCCCCATGGCTTGGAATACTTGCAGGTATAGCGGCGATCATCATTGCTTCGGTAGAACTTAAGAACAATAATCCTAATACAAAAAGCAAGGCTGCAGGCGGTCTTGTGTGCGGTATAGTGGGCATAGTGTTCAGTATAGTCATCGGCATTATATGTTTTGTGCTCGGAACCGCATTTAAAATCTTATTTGGTCTTTTCAGCTGTCTTGGGTAAGAAATTACCCAAGATTTGTTTTTTTACGCATAAAAATGAATGATTAAGATCTAAGGAGGACAGTATGGATATTTTGGAAAGAGTATTTGTTTCTGATTCGATCAGATATGTGGGGGCAGACGATCCGACGCTCACACAATTTGAAGGCCAGTATCCCACGGAAGGGATTTCATACAACTCATATGTGATACTCGACGATAAGATCGCGGTCATGGATACGGTCGATGAAAGAGGCACAAAACAGTTTTTTGATAATCTTAAAAATGTTTTGGGTGATAAAAAGCCATCATATCTGGTCATTCAGCATATGGAACCGGACCATGCCGCCAATATCGGAAGATTATCCGATATGTATCCCGAAATGCAACTGGTGGGTACAATGCAGACCGGTAAGATGCTTCCCCAATTCTTTGACCGGGATCTGACTTCAAGATTTATAACGGTAAAAGAAAACGACACATTATCTTTGGGAAGCCATACACTTAGGTTTATTACAGCTGCCATGGTACACTGGCCCGAGGTAATGGTCACCTATGAAGAAAGCGAGAAAGTCCTTTTTTCGGCAGATGCTTTCGGAACCTTCGGTGCGCTTGAGAATAACGAAGAATGGATAGCCGATTCAAGCCATTATTATTTCCATATAGTGGGTAAATACGGGGCACAGGTAAAGGCTTTGCTTAAAAAGGCCGAGACACTCGACATAAAGGTCATCGCGCCGCGTCACGGACCCGTACATAAGGAAGATATAGCTTTTGTAATAGAAAGGTACAATATCTGGAGCGGTTACGAACCCGACAGAAAAGGTATTTTTATCGCATATGCGTCTATTCACGGCAACACAAAGAAAGCGGTGCTTGAATAT
>JAGCCY010000130.1 GCA_017651385.1 Lachnospiraceae bacterium | reverse complement strand
TGACAAAGGATCATTCCCCATATATCAAAATGTTCGAATTCCTTAAACAGCGAAAGGATGAAAATAAGGATGACCATGATGACGGAACAGATAAAGAATTCCATTATCTCGGTGGAACCCGTGGAAATGTAGGAAACGATCTTCGGTGAAAGGTTCATGAAGGCCATGGGTACTATCAGGCAGCCGCTTCCGAACACATTTTTGACCACGATATAGATCGCGATCACGGTCAAGACCTGCAAGACCAGATTGACCCAAACAAAAGCTTCGGGCTTGATACCTATGAATCTGTACAAAAATGCCATAAAACCTTCATAAAGCGAAGCTGTACCGGTAAATTTAAAACTTCCGGGATCATTAAAGAAACTTTCCGCAGCAGCCGCATCAAACGGGATGGTACCGTGAGCTTTAAGAGCAACTCTTGTGCGCAGGAAAAGGCCTGCGGCAAAAAGACCGAGACTTAAAGCTCCTCCCACTATATCCGAAACAAAGCTGTCTCTGAATATATTGTATTTTGAAGACAATATGGTCCTTACCTGTCTTAACATCATAAAAAGACCGATCGTAAACAAAACGGTCAGAATGCACATAAAGAGAACAAAAAAGATATTTATTCCGTTATGTTCTTTGATAACTGTTAAGGGATCGTTCAATATATCGGAAACTCCGGAGTAGAGATTTAAAAACACCAAAGCAATGACCGAAGCTCCCGCCAAAAGAACTACAAGTATGAAATTAATAAAACCGAACCATGTCTTCTTAAAATCCATATTGTAAAGATCACTCCGAAAGTACTTTTTCTATGTTGTATCTGGGTCTATGCTTTACTTCGATGTATATTTTTCCGATATACTGCCCGATAAGACCGATACATAAAAGCTGAACGCCGCCCAGAAACCATATCGACAAGATAAGACTCGTCCATCCGGGTACGGTAACACCTCTTGCATATGAAACGAATGCATAAATTGCCGCAAGTATGCTCAGCAATATGATGATCAGACCGAGCCCCGTTATCATAGTTATGGGCTTAACGCTCAATGATGAGATCCCGTTAAATGCAAGTGCGATCATTTTCTTTAAAGGGTACTTGCTCTCTCCCGCTACTCGTTCTTTGCGGTCATAATATACGGAATCCGTCTCATATCCGATAAGCGGAATGATACCTCTTATAAAAAGGTTTGACTCTTCGTATTTCGAATACTGTTCGACAGCACGTTTGCTCATAAGCCTGAAATCGGCATGATTATATATGGTCTTAACGCCCATCATGCTCATGAATTTGTAAAAACCCTGCGCAGTCGTTCTTTTAAAGAAAGTATCGGTCTTGCGCTTCTTGCGCACACCGTAAACTATATCTTTTCCCTCATGAAACTTATCGATCATTTCCTCGATGACCGACACATCATCCTGAAGATCGGCATCGATCGATATTGTCACATCACTCATATCTTTGGCCGTTAAAAGGCCTGCGGTCAGTGCGTATTGATGACCCACGTTTCCGGCAAGCTTAACGCCTTTAACGATATCGGGATACAGGTTATGTTCTTCTTCAATGAGATCCCATGTTTTATCCTTTGAACCGTCATTTACGAACATTACAAAGCTGTCATCGGATACCTTTCCTTTGGCAATAAGGTCTTTGATGACGCCTCTTAATGCCTCTGACGATAATTTGAGCATTGGCTCTTCATTATAACAGGGAACAACAATTGCCAGTCTGTCCATTATTTACCCCTTAGTTCATCGCTTGTGCTAAATCTTCGATGATATCATCAACATTTTCTATTCCGACGGATAATCTTATAAGATCGGGTGAAACTCCCGCTTCTTTAAGCTGTTCGTCATTTAACTGTCTGTGAGTATGTGATGCGGGATGAAGAACGCAGGTCCTTGCATCGGCAACATGTGTAACGATAGCAGCAAGCTTTAACTTATCCATCATCTCTTCGGCCGCCTTGCGTCCGCCCTTTAAGCCGAAAGAAATAACTCCGCAGGAGCCGTTGGGCATATATTTCTGTGCAAGCTTGTAATCTCTGCTTGATTCAAGTCCGGGATAATTGACCCAGGCAACTTTTTCGTTGTTCTCAAGCCATTTTGCGATCGTAAGCGCATTGCTGCAATGACGCTCCATGCGAAGGTGCAATGTCTCAAGACCGAGATTTATATAAAACGCATGCTGAGGAGACTGTATGGAACCGAGATCTCTCATAAGATGTGTCGTACATTTTGTGATATAAGCGGCTTTGCCGAAACGCTCCGTATACACGATGCCGTGATATGTCTCATCGGGTGTGCATAATCCGGGGAATTTATCCTTATATTTCATCCAGTCAAAATTACCGGAATCAACTATGCATCCGCCGATCGTTGCGGCATGACCGTCCATGTATTTTGTTGTCGCATGCGTAACGATATCGACTCCGAATTCAAAAGGCCTGCACATTATGGGTGTGGGGAAAGTGTTGTCCACGATAAGCGGAACTCCGTGTGAATGAGCGGCTTTTGCAAACTTTTCAAAATCAAAAACGGTCAATGCGGGATTTGCCACCGACTCACCGAAAACACACTTTGTGTTGTCCTTGAACGCTGCATTCAATTCTTCTTCCGTACAATAAGGATCGACTGTCGTTACTTCGATGCCCATCTTGGGAAGTGTATTTACAAGAAGGTTAAAAGTTCCGCCGTAAATGGCCGAACTTACCACAACATGTCCGCCCGCTTCACAGATGTTGAAGACCGCATAGAAATTAGCTGCCTGGCCGGATGACGTAAGCATTGCTCCGACTCCGCCTTCAAGTTCACAGATCTTCCTTGCAACCGCATCGTTTGTGGGATTTGCAAGTCTTGTATAGAAATATCCGCTTTTTTCAAGATCGAAAAGCTGCCCCATTTCTTCGCTTGAATCATACTTAAATGTTGTGCTCTGTACGATCGGCACGATCCTGGGTTCCCCGTTTGTGGGCTTATATCCGCCCTGTACGCAAATTGTCTCTCTCTTCATATCCTTTTACCCCTGTATATTATTTTTTTATTGTTCGTCGTAATTGTGGTAAACGTTCTGAACGTCATCGTCTTCATCGAGAAGATCCAGTATCCTGTTTACACACTTGATCGCATTCTCATCGGTCAAAGTAACATACGTCTGAGGTATCATTGTTACTTCGGCGCTTGCAAAATCGGTAAGCCCTGCATTTTTTAAATTGTTTAGGATCTCATCGAAAGAATCGGGATCGGTATATATCTCATAGCAGTCGTCTTCTTCGCTGAAATCTTCCGCACCGCAGTCAAGCGCTGTCATCATCAAAGTGTCTGCGTCCATTTCGCACTCTTCCTTATCGATGATGATCTCGCCTTTTTTATCGAACATAAACGATACGCAGCCGGGAGTACCTATGCTTCCGCCGCCTTTTGTGAATGCGCTTCTTACATTGGCTGCGGTACGGTTCTTGTTGTCCGTTAAGCAGTCCACGATGATGGCGATACCGTTGGGACCGTAGCCTTCATATGAGCAGTATTCATAGTTGACTCCGCTTCCTTCGCCTGCGGCCTTCTTTATACCTCTTTCGATTGTATCGTTGGGTACGTTGTTGGCTTTTGCCTTGGCGATAACGGTAGCAAGTTTAAAATTGTTGTTGGGATCGGGGCCGCCTTCTTTTACCGCAACTGCGATCTCACGTCCGATAATGGTAAATATCTTACCTTTTGCGGCGTCGTTTTTCTCTTTCTTATGCTTAATGTTTGCAAATTTTGAATGTCCTGACATTAGGGTGTTTCCTCTTCTTTCTTGTTATTTTTTCTAACGATAACTTTTTTAACCATTCGGTTTTCTACCGAAAGAATTTCAAATGTACAGCCGTCACATTCCGTGACAAATTTCTCGTTTTTCTCAGGCAGTCTGTCAAGCCTTGAGATCATAAAACCGTTTAAGGTCTCGTATTCGCCTTTATCGATCTTTATGTTCAGATCCTCTTCGATCTCTTCCAATGATGTGGACCCGTCTATGATATATTCTTCGGCTTTTCCTTTCCGCTTACGGATCCGCTTTTGTTCGACATCATATTCATCCATGATGTTTCCGACGATCTCTTCCAGGATGTCTTCCATGGTGACGATACCGGTAGTCTGTCCGTATTCATCGACCACAACGGCAAGCTGATTCTTTTTCGACTGCATGGTCTTGAAAAGATCGTTGATGTTCATTGTCTCGGGGATGAACATCGCTTTTCTCACAAGATTGTCGATCTCGGACAGTTTGGCGTCGAAATGTTCATCTTTGGCATGGATCCTGCAGGTGTCTTTAAGATAAAGGATGCCGACTATATGATCTATATTGTCTTCATAAACGGGATATCTTGAAAAAGAACTGTTTAACATATGATTTAAACTCTCAAGCATTCCCGAGTCGTAGCTTATGGCATCGATATCATTGCGTTTTGTGCATATATCCGAAGCCTCCTTATCCACAAACTGAAAGATATTGCTTATCATGGTCGCTTCGCTTGATTCAAGAGCACCGTTTTCGTGGCCTTCGTTGACCATTGACAGGATCTCCTGCTCAACGGCTTCGGCCTTATCATCATCGCTTTTTTTGAAAAATCTGTTAAAAAACTTCTTTTTTTCCTTACTATCACCCGATTGGGTATCCATCTTATCTCTCCTGATCGATTAAAAAAATATAACAATATATTTTATCATTTTCACTGATTTTAAGTCAAGAAACACCGATAAACACTATTTTTTCTGCTTTGTATCTTCGGTGGTCTTCTCTTCTTTTGTCTGGGGAGCCTTAAGAGGTTCCACATGGTATTTCATATCAAATATGTTTATAACATCAGCGCCGAGGATATTGTGCATATATGCGTAGAAATTCTGGTTTCTGGCCATTTTCTGCTGCTTTATCGCAACTTTTTTCTTTAACTCGATCCTGACCTCATCGATCCATTTGCTGACTTCTTCTATTTCGGAATTATTGGCCTGGATCTGTTCGTAACAGATCTCCATCGTTTCGAGCATGAGCTCGTAATTGAGCTTGTTGATCTTTTTCGGAAGATCCATAAGTTCGTCGTTATGCTCATCAAGCTTTGTGTTGCAGTCCTCGATAAGCCGTTTATTGTCTTCCATCTTTTTCTCGGCTTTTTTATTGGGCTTAGAATCACCGAACTCGTTCATTGTCTCGACGATCTCATCCATGAGACGCTTTTTCAGGTTCTTTATATCCTTAAGCTCGGTATTTAATTTGCCCTGTCTTTTTAAAAGCTCGTTAAGTTCCTCTTCGAGTTTGCTTATCTCGGGAGATGGATCGGTCTGGGTGAAAAGCCTGTGCCAGTTATTGTCCAAGGTAAGTATCGGTATCTTTTTTCCTTCCAGAGCCGATTTAAAATCATCGCTGTCTTTAGCCATTTAATTCTCTTTCTCACTTTCGTTTCTTGTGATGGTATAAGTAAGTCTCATAAGAGAGTCTGATAAATGAACATTCTCAACAACTATATCTTTGGGTACTTTAAGATCGATATGCGCGAAATTCCAGTAAGCCTTTACCCCGTAGCTTACAAGCTGTTCCGCGATCTTGACCGCGGCACCTTTCGGAATGGTCAGGACTGCGATATCAATGTCGTTTTCCTTGACAAAATGTTCGAGTTCTTCCATAGGCTGAACATACATATCACGGATCTTTTTGCCGTATAATTTTTCGTTTGAATCGAATATGCCCGTAAAATGAAAGCCTCTTCGCTCAAAATTCATGTAATTGGCAAGCGCCTGTCCCAAATTCCCGGCACCGACGATTATAAGATGATGAGTCTTGTTGAGACCTAAGATCTTTGCGATCTCATCGTACAGATAATTTACCTTATAACCGTATCCCTGCTGACCGAAACCGCCGAAATTGTTAAAATCCTGACGAATCTGTGATGCGGTGACGTTCATCAGTTCGGAAAGCTCCTGCGATGAAATGCGTTCTATATTGGAATCCTTCAATTCTCCCAGGTATCTTAAATATCTCGGCAACCTTGATATAACAGCCTGGGAAATGTTTTTGTCGTCCATTTTTGGCCTCCGTAAATTCCTGTGCATACATAGTTTATTATAGGGTTTTGTTAAATTAGTGTCAATTAAAAACAGTAACAAAAAAGAGCCGTTTTTTGTGATAAAAACGACTCTTTCGGTCAAATTTTATAAGATCAGTCTTCGATCTTTTTTACGACCTCTCCGCTCTTTTTAAAGATACTCTTTTCGGGGATGACTCCTCTTACACAGGAGGTGGGATAAACATTTGACTGTTTTCCTATAACGGTACCGGGATTTAATACCGAATTGCAGCCTACTTCAACGTTATCTCCGAGCATTGCTCCGAATTTTTTAAGACCGGTCTCGATATCTGTTCCTTCATTATGTACCACAACAAGCTTTTTGTCGGATTTTACGTTTGAAGTTATGGAGCCTGCTCCCATATGAGCCTTATAACCGAGGATCGAATCCCCTACGTAATTGTAATGAGGGACCTGAACTTTATTGAACAATATTACGTTCTTAAGCTCCGTTGAATTGCCCACAACCGCGCCGGCGCCGACTATTGCCGAGCCTCTTATGAACGCGCACTGTCTTACTTCGGCTTCTTCGCCTATGATACAGGGTCCTCCGATATATGCGCTGGTAAATACCTTTGCCGATTTTGCGATCCATACATTGTCGCCGATATAATCGTATTTTTCTTTGTCGAGAGTATTACCGAGCTCAATGATATAATCCTTGATATGAGGAAGAGCTTCCCAGGGATATTCAAATTTTGAAAGAAAATCCTTTGCGATCGTCTCATCCAGTGTATAAAGATCTTTGATTTTAATGTCTGCCATAGTATAGTCTCCTTTCAAGCGACTTATTTATAGAATTGTGCGACATAAGTATAATCGTTTCTTAATTCGTTCAAACGGTTTGAATCCTTTACCGAAACGGTATGTTTGCTCACAAAATTATCCATTTTGTCCATATATTCGTCGGATGTTATCTCGCCGTTTGCGACCATTG
>JAGCCY010000129.1 GCA_017651385.1 Lachnospiraceae bacterium | reverse complement strand
GGAAAGACCCAGACCATCAACTTCTATAATCTTAATAACGAGATGTACTTAGTCGATCTTCCCGGATACGGTTATGCCCAGGTAAGTGTATCGGTCAAAGAAAAATGGGGAAAGATGATAGAAAGATATCTTCGCTCGTCCAAGAAACTTAAGGCGGTTTTTCTTTTGATAGATATAAGACACGAGCCTTCGGCCAACGATGTTCAGATGTATGAGTGGATAAAGGATAACGGTTACGATCCCATCATCATATGCACTAAACTTGATAAGATCAACAGGTCTCAAAAAGATAAACAGCTTAAGATCATACGTGAGAAACTTAAAGCCGGAAAAGAGACAAAGATGATCGCGTTTTCCTCGCCCACAAAGCAGGGACGCGATGAGATCTATGCTTTGATGGATGAGATTCTTTTGGAGGATAAGAAAGAACAATGAGTTCCGGAAAAAAATATTTAAAGGCGCTTTCAAACGTCCTTTTCTATCTGGTATGTCTTATACTTCTCATAACGGTTGTACCTAAGATACTGGTATTCTTTTTACCTTTTATCATTGGCTGGATTATATCCGCAATTGCAAATCCGGCGGTAAGATTCCTTGAGGAGAAGATCAAGTTTAAAAGAAAGACTACCTCGGCAATAGCGATCATACTGATACTTGCGATCGTAATATCCATAGTGTACGGAATAGGTTATTTCCTGATCACACAGGGCATAGGCTTCTTTACGAGCATACCTAAGATGTGGCCTTCGCTTGAAAAGGATCTTGATGAGTTTGGCGACAAGATAAACAACATATTCAGATATCTGCCCGACAGTGCGGTTTCATCGATAAATAATTTCGGAAACACACTTGAAAAATACGTATCCGATCTTGTGTCGGGGCTTGGAACACCCACGATCAACGCTGTTTCAAATGTTGCAAAAGGGCTTCCTTCCGTGATCATTTCGGTGATCATGTGCGTTCTTTCTGCATATTTCTTTACGACCGACAGAAACACCTTGCTTGAAAAAGCCCAAAAGTTTATTCCGAAGGTTGCGTACGATAAGCTTGAGGTCGTGGTACGCGGCATGAAGAAAGCAGTCGGCGGGTATTTCGTGGCTCAGTTTAAGATCGAGATATGGATCTACCTTATAACATTTATCGGTCTTTTGATATTAAAGATCGATTTTGCCGCGATCATTGCATTGGGTATTGCGGTACTCGATCTTCTTCCGTTCTTCGGAGCGGGGCTCATAATGGTTCCCTGGGCGATCATTTCGTTTGTAAACGGCGAATATTTCGTGGCCGCGGGATTGCTTGTGGTATGGGGCATAGGGCAGATATTCAGACAGATCATACAGCCCAAGATCGTGGGTGATCAGGTGGGCTTAAATCCTCTGCCCACGCTGTTTTTGCTGTTTATCGGTTTTGAGTTCGGCAGCATGTTCGGCATGATCATAGCTGTTCCGATAGGCATAATCGTCGTGTCGCTCTATGAAGAAGGTCTTTTCAGAGGGCTTTTGGACAGCATCAAGGTACTCTGGGACGGCATGAGCAGGTTCAGACATTTTACTCCGGAGGAAATGGCTCAGATAACGGGCAAGGATGAAAAAGAAGGAACCCGGGATACCGGGGATGCAATAAAAGGCGATACGGAAAATAAGGACGCATGATAAAGATAATCAAAAAATTAAGCATACTGCTTGATAAAAAGCAAAAAAGAATAATGGCACTTTTGGTGGTAATGATGCTCATAGGTGCGGTTCTTGAAACGCTCGGCGTTTCTCTTATCTTACCTGTAATGAATATCATCCTTGAAGACAATGCCGTCGAGAAGCATGCTTATCTTAGGTGGATCGTCGATACATTTCATATCGAAGGTACGAGAAACCTTACGGTATTTGTGATGATAGCCCTGATCGGTGCCTTCGTGGTAAAGAATCTGTTTCTTTTTCTGCAGCAGAAGGCGACATTAAGATTTGTATACACCAACCAGTTTGCGACTTCAAGGCGCATGATGATCAACTATGTAAAGCGCCCTTACGAATATTATTTAAATGCCGACAGCGCAGTGATACAAAGGAGCATCACGAGCGATGTCAATAACATGTACGGACTCATCCTTGCATTACTGCAGCTTTTAAGCGAGGCGATCGTATTTGTGACGCTTGTAGCGGTAAGCTTTTATGCCGATGTCTGGATGACGGTCACCGTTACGGCCCTTCTGGTAGCCATTCTTTTCCTTATAAAGGTCCTTATCAAGCCCACGATGCAGAAAGCCGGACAGGAAAACCAGGATTTCTACAGCGGCCTTTTTAAATGGATAAACCAGACGGTCACAGGCATAAAGGAGATCAAGATCTCCGCGAAAGAACCGTATTTTATCAATGAATATTCAAAGTGCGGCGCAGGCTATGTAAATGCGGTGCAGCGCTATTCACTTTTTAATTCCACTCCCCGTCTTCTGATCGAAACCGTTGCGATAGCGGGCATGGTGGGATATCTTCTTGTGATGCTCTTAAACGGAGCGGAGGCTGTTGATATAATGCCTCAGATCACGCTTCTTGCACTGGTGGCCATGAGACTTATCCCATGCGCCAACAGAATGAACACATATCTTACATCGATCTCGTATTTTGAACCGTTTTTAATGGGTGTAAGTGATAATTTACGTGCCGAGATAAGCGATAAATCGGTCATCTATGATGAAGGCTACTATGCGGCCAAGGTCGATGTTGATAAACTTCCCGTGACTAAAGAGATAGAGCTTAAGGATATCACATATAAATATCCGAATACCGATACTTATATATTTGACGATGCATCGCTTACGATCCCCGTGGGAAAGAGTATAGGTATCGTGGGTTCGTCGGGCGCCGGCAAGACCACCATCGTGGACGTAATGCTCGGACTTCTTGAGACCGAGCGGGGCAGTATTTATGCAGACGGCGTCAATGTAAATGATAATTATCAGGGCTGGCTTAAAAACATAGGCTATATTCCCCAGACAATATTTATGCTTGATTCTTCTATCAGAAAGAATGTGGCTTTCGGCGTTGCCGATGAAGATATAGATGACAATAAGGTATGGCAGGCTTTAAAAGAAGCAAGCCTTGACGAATTTGTGCGTGCTCTTCCCGAAGGACTCGATACGGGAATAGGAGAACGCGGTATAAGATTATCGGGCGGCCAGAGGCAGCGAATCGGTATAGCAAGAGCTCTTTTCGAAGATCCCGAGGTATTGGTGCTTGATGAAGCGACATCCGCACTCGATAACGATACGGAAGCCGCGATCATGGATTCGATCAACAGTCTTCACGGCAGAAAGACACTTATCATTATCGCCCACAGACTTCAGACTATCGAAAAGTGTGATATGGTATACAGGGTCAAGGACGGTAAGATACTGAAAGAAAGATAAATTTTTTTAAAAATATATTGACACCTTCACACAGTTATGTATAATGAACATATGAACAGTTGAACATATGTTAGTCGCAAGGAGAAATATGGAAGACAAATTATATGATCTTGCCGATCTTTTCAAGGTATTCGGAGACTCGACCAGAGTAAGACTTCTATATGAGCTTTTATCGGGCGAGAAAAACGTCGGAGATCTTTCCGATGCATTAAACATGAATCAGTCCGCTGTATCTCATCAGTTAAGACTTCTTAAGCAGAGTGACCTTGTAAAGGTAAGACGCGACGGCAAATCAATGTATTATGCTCTTTCCGACGATCATGTGGAATCGATCATCAAGATCGGTATGGAACACATAACTGAGAAAAAGAAATAAGAAGGAGTCATAGAATTATGAAAAGAACATTTATTTTGGAAGATCTTGACTGTGCACACTGCGCTCAGAAGATCCAGGACGAAGTAGCCAAGATCGATGGAGTATCAAACTGTGTTGTAACTTTCCTTACCACAAAGATGGTATATGATGTTGAAGACGATAAGGACAAAGAAGTCGAGAAGAAGATGCGCGATATCGTAAAGCGTCTTGAACCCGATGTGGAAGTAGTGAGCAAATAATTTACGGGGGGCGGATTTCCGCCTCCTTTTTAGGAAGAAAAGTTATGACGAAAAAATTAAAAAGAATGATAAAGCGCATTGCCATCGGTGCCGCTGTGGCTATGGCCGCTTTCATATTATATGAGATAGTCGGTGAAAAGACCGGAATATCATACATAAAATGGACGGGCCTGGGCCTGTATGTTGCGGCATATATAATACTTGCGGCAGATGTTTTAAAAGCCGCATTTACAAATATAATCCACGGCAAGGTTTTTGACGAACACTTTCTGATGACAGTCGCAACCTTCGGAGCGTTCTTTTTGGGTGAATATACCGAAGCGGTCGCCGTTATACTGTTTTATCAGGTAGGCGAAGCTTTCCAGAGCTACGCTGTAAACAGATCACGAAAGTCCATTAAGGCTTTGATGGATATAAGGCCCGATTATGCAAGGATCGTAAGGGACGGTGCGGAATACGAGGTAGACCCTTCTGAGGTCAGCGTAGGAGATATGATCATCATAAAGCCCGGAGAAAGAGTACCGCTTGACGGTATCGTAAGATCCGGTGCATCTTCGATCGATACAGCCGCCATCACGGGAGAAAGCCTTCCAAGGGATGTATTTGAAAACGATCCGGTAGTATCCGGCTGCGTGAACCTTTCGGGTGTCATTAATGTTGAGGTTACATCCGACTTTGCAAGATCCACGGTTTCCAAGGTCCTTGAACTTGTCGAGGAAGCCTCTGCCAAGAAGGGCAAAGCCGAACAGTTCATAACGGTATTTGCGAGAGTTTACACCCCTATAGTCGTGGGAGCCGCACTTTTGCTCATACTTGCGGGCTCGTTTATCACAAAGGATATATCTACCTGGGTATACAGAGGCATGACGTTTCTTCTGATATCGTGTCCCTGCGCATTGGTAATAAGCATTCCGTTAAGCTTCTTCGGCGGCATAGGCGGTGCGGGCAAAAAGGGTATCCTCATAAAGGGCGGCAACTATATGGATGTCTTAAACAAGGTCAGCACCCTTGTACTTGATAAGACGGGTACCATTACAAAGGGTAATTTTGCACTTGGCGAGATAGAACCTTCAGACAGCCTGATCGCCAGGTTCGGAGACAGTGCAGAAAGCGAACTTATAAGGATGGCTGCGATAAGCGAAAGTTATTCCACCCATCCGATCGCGGTTTCGATACTTAACCGCTACGGAAAAGAGATCGACAGATCCACAGTTTCTGATGTGAAAGAAATAGCCGGAAAAGGTGTTGCGGCTTCTTTTGAAGGACATACATATTATGTGGGCAACGCAAAGCTCATGAAAGACGTTCTTGATGAAAACGAATTTAATGAGACCGCCAAATGTTCGTCCGTTATAAAGGACGGAACTTTGGTATATGTTGCCGAAGACGGTCTTTTCGCAGGACACCTTCATATAGTCGACGAGATCAAAGACGATGCCGTGGCTGCACTTAAAGAGTGCAGGAAAGTCGGCATCGATACGATCGTAATGCTTACGGGCGACAACGAAAAAACTGCCGAGGCTGTATCAAGGGATGTCGGCATCGATAGGTTTTACGCAAATCAGTCACCCATCGATAAAGTCGACTCGATCGAAAAGATACTTAACGAAGCTTCCGGTAAAGTTGCCTTTGTGGGCGACGGCATCAACGATGCTCCCGTTCTTACAAGAGCGGTCGTCGGCATAGCAATGGGTGCAATGGGCAGCGACGCGGCCATCGAGGCGGCGGACGTCGTGATCATGACCGACGAGCTTTCAAAGATCGTCGAAGCCAAGCGCATCGCCAAAAAGACTTTGCGCATAGTCAAGGAAAACATATGGTTTGCCTTAGGCATCAAGGTCCTTGTGCTAATACTTGCGGCACTCGGTTTTGCTACCATGTGGGCCGCGATCTTCGCGGATGTGGGTGTTGCGGTCATCGCGATCCTTATCTCAATGAGAGCGTTAAAGTAATTTGGTTTTTGTTATATTATTTCTCCTTTCTGTCAGGTAACCCGCAGATTTATAGTCTGTGGGTTACTTTTTGCTTTACAGGAAATTTCTTCGAAATTGCATGTAAAGCAAAAAAACGCTCAGCTAAGGATGCGCACTCGCACGAAAGGTATTTATTGCCTTCGGCACAGCGCTCGGCGCGAGCGTATCGCAGGCGATACGCTTTGCTCAAAAAATTTTTCTTTTACCAAGAATTTATAAGTTTTTTATTGTTTTAATACAGAATGGTGTTATAGTAGTCATAGAACAAAGATTTAAATCCAACAGACACAGATCGATGCCGGATATTGTTCCGGCATCCGGTGCCAATAAGGGGGTGAATATATGAATATCACTAAGTTTACGCAGAAATCGCAGGAAGCGGTCGAAGAATGTCAGAAGGTTGCGCTTGAGTACGGCAATCAGGAGATCGAGCAGGAGCATCTGCTTTTGGCGCTTTTAAGGATCGAAGACAGTCTGATCCTTAATCTTATTGAGAAGATGGGCATCAATACCGAACATTTTACGGAAAGGGTTCAGAGCGAGATAGCCAAAAGGCCGAAGGTATCGGGAGCGCGCCCTTATGTGGGAGAGTATCTTAACAAGGCTCGTACGTTTGCCGAAGACGAGGCAAAGGCGATGGGCGACGACTATGTATCGGTAGAGCATCTTTTTCTTTCGATAGAGAAAAATGCAAGCCCTGCAGTATCAAGACTTTTCGGTGAGTACGGGCTTACGAGGGACAGATTTTTAAAAGCCTTATCGTCCGGAAGAGGAAATCAGAAGGTTACAAGCGACAATCCCGAGAGTACCTCTGATACGCTCAATAAATACGGACGTGATCTTGTGGAGGTTGCAAGACAGAATAAGCTTGACCCCGTTATAGGCCGTGATGCTGAGATAAGAAACATCATACAGATACTGTCAAGAAAGACAAAGAACAATCCTGTATTGATCGGTGAACCCGGCGTAGGTAAGACTGCGGTAGTGGAAGGACTCGCACGAAGGATCGTGGCAGGCGATGTGCCCACAAATCTTAAGGACAAGAGGTTATTTTCGCTTGATATCGGTTCGCTTGTGGCAGGTGCCAAGTACAGAGGCGAATTTGAGGAAAGACTTAAGGCTGTCCTTGAAGAGGTCAAAAAATCCGAAGGCGAGATCATTCTTTTCATAGATGAGCTTCATACCATAGTAGGGGCGGGCAAGACTGACGGTGCGCTTGATGCCGGCAATATGTTAAAGCCCATGCTTGCAAGGGGCGAACTTCACTGTATCGGTGCCACGACACTTGACGAGTACAGGGAATATATTGAAAAGGATGCGGCCCTTGAGCGTCGTTTCCAGCCGGTTCATGTAGACGAGCCCACGGTCGAGGATACGATCTCAATATTAAGGGGTCTTAAGGAAAGATACGAGAACTTCCATCATGTTAAGATCCTTGATAACGCGCTTGTAAGCGCCGCTACGCTTTCAAACAGATACATAACGGACAGATTCCTGCCCGATAAGGCGATCGACCTTGTGGATGAGGCCTGCGCCCTTATAAAGACCGAGATGAACTCGATGCCTCAGGAGATAGATGAGTGCAAACGTAAGGTCATGCAGCTTGAGATCGAGGAATCCGCTCTTAAGAAAGAGACCGACAGACTGAGCGCCGAAAGGCTTGAAGTCTTATCAAAAGAACTCTCGGAGGCAAGAGAAGAACTCGATTCATACATGGCAAAATGGGAAAACGAAAAGTCCAGTGTGGATGAGCTCTCAAAGCTCCGTGAACAGATAGAGGCCGCTAATGCGGAATTCGAGACCGCGACCAGAAACGGTGATTACGAGAAAGCCGGAGAACTTTCGTACAGCACGATACCCAACCTGAAAAAGCAGCTTGAGCAGGCTGAGAATGCGCAGAACAACAAGGATTTTTCACTTGTGCATGAAGCCGTCACCGAAGAAGAGATCGAAAAGATCATTTCAAGATGGACGGGTATCCCGCTCAACAAGCTAACGGAGACCGAGAGAAACAAGACGCTTCATTTGGACGAAGAACTTCATAAGAGGGTCGTAGGACAGGATGAAGCGGTTAAAAAGGTTACCGAAGCAATAATAAGATCGCGTGCGGGTATAAAGGACCCGAACCGTCCCATCGGATCGTTTCTGTTCCTGGGTCCTACCGGTGTAGGTAAGACTGAACTTTCAAAAGCACTTGCCGAAGCGTTGTTTGACGATGAAGCCAATATGGTGCGTATCGATATGAGCGAGTATATGGAGAAGTTCTCTGTTTCAAGGCTTATCGGAGCGCCTCCCGGATATGTGGGATATGAGGAAGGCGGACAGTTGACCGAAGCAGTCAGAAGAAAACCTTACTCCGTAGTATTGTTCGATGAGATAGAAAAGGCACACCCCGATGTGTTCAATATCCTGCTCCAGGTACTTGATGACGGCCGTATCACGGACTC
>JAGCCY010000012.1 GCA_017651385.1 Lachnospiraceae bacterium | reverse complement strand
TATATGAAGAACTTAAATCAAAAGATCTGTATGCTTTTACGGTCGATGAATCAAGGTCCGAAGGAGAACCCAGGAAAAAATACTTTGCTTTTTCGTATCTCGATCCAGGCAAGCGCTTCCTAGTGATCCTTAAAAAGGATGTTACCGATGTCGTCAGGAAGAACAACGAGACAAGAGAAATGCTTGAACTGGCACTTAAAAACGCGACCGAAGCCAACAATGCCAAGATCGAATTCTTAACCAAGTTAAGCCGTGAGATGAAGATCCCGGTCAATGCGATACTCAGCGTAACGGATTCGATCGAAAAAGAGCTTGATAAACCCGCATATATCAAGGAAGAACTTGCCAGGATCAGAAAGACCGCGGGATATTTAAACGGCATGCTGGATGATGCGCGTGATATGTCGGGTCTTGACCTTAAGCATGTTCCCATAAAGATCGAAAGTGTCAGGTTCGGAGACATCATAAATGACATAGAAGCTGTCATATCTCCTCTGTGCAAGGCAAAAAACGTGTATTTTGCACTAAGATCCGAGATCGCCGACAAATTTACGATAAAGGCAGACAAGACGCTTCTTGAAAGAGCATTCAACAATCTTCTTGAAAATGCGACCGTAAGTACGGATGCCGGCGGCGAAGTGGTATTTAACTGCTATATCACCGGTGAAGAAGACAAAAGGGCGGATATCCGTTTCGTGATCAAGGATAACGGCCCGGGCATGAGCGAAGAAGTAATAGAGGATATATTTGCCCCGTTCAGTCGTGAGACGGTCAATCTTGAGGGCAAAGAAGGCACGGGTATGAAGCTTACCGTCGCAAAGCTTATAATAAATGAGTTCGGCGGTGTTGTGACGGCGACCGGAAAGATCGGAGTAGGGATCACGATAGTTGCCGATATGAGCTTTGAGACGGATAATCCCGCTAAACCCAAAGCAGACAAAGAGATAAGGATCGAAGAGATTTCGGGAAGAAGAATACTTCTTGCCGACGATAATGAGATAAACCGCACCGATATAGGCAAGCTTTTGGCGGACCATGATATCCTGTATGACTGTGCGGTGAACGGAGCGGAGGCGGTCGAGAAGTTCAGCGGATCAGAGGTCAATTATTATGATGCTATCCTGATGGATATACATATGCCGAAGATGAACGGTCTCGAGGCGTCAAGGTACATAAGAGCCCTTACAAGACCCGATGCCGAAGATATTCCGATAATCGCGCTTTCGTCAAACAATTATCCCGGTGAAGAAAACGGGATCGCTTACTCGGGTATGAATGCAAGTCTTGCAAAACCGGTAAGCAAACATGTTCTTTACGAAACTCTCGCAAGAGAGATCGAAATTGCCAAAGTTTAGTGTTATCATTCAATGATTCCGGCCCGGTTCCGGGCCGGAAAATATTTCAAAAATCCCAATAAATTTCCGGTTGACTTCAAAAGTGATTTGTAGTACTATGGATAGTGCACTATTGTGGTGTGCTTTGTTTTTTTGTGGCTTTTTTTACATATAAAAACCAGTGCTAATTAAATAAGAACGGGGTGGATGTCAATGGAAAAAAACAGAATACGTCCTATTGCCGCAGGCAAGAATACACGTATGAGTTATTCACGACAAAAAGAAGTTTTGGAAATGCCCAACCTTATCGAAGTTCAGAAGGATTCCTACAAGTGGTTTCTTGAAGAAGGACTTCGCGAGGCCTTTGACGACATTTCTCCGATTGAGGACTACAGCGGACATTTAAGCCTTGAGTTCGTAGACTATGAACTCTGTGAGGACGATGTCAAGTATTCCATCGAGAAGTGTAAGGAAAGAGACGCTACATATGCGGCTCCCTTAAAGGTTAAGGTTCGTCTCCACAATCAGGAAAAGGGTGATGTGTTCGAACATGATATTTTCATGGGTGACCTTCCTTTAATGACCGAGACGGGTACCTTCGTCATCAACGGCGCGGAACGAGTTATCGTAAGCCAGATGGTTCGTTCACCGGGTATTTACTACAACATCGAACACGATAAGATAGGAAAGAAACTGTATTTTGCAACGGTTATCCCTAACCGTGGTGCATGGCTTGAATACGAAACCGATTCCAACGACGTATTCTCGGTACGTGTTGACAGAACCCGTAAGGTTCCGATCACGGTGCTCATCCGTGCGCTTGGTCTTGGTACCAACGCAGAGATCAGAGAGCTTTTCGGAGATGAGGAGAAGATCGAGGCAAGTATCGCCAAGGATCCTTCCGTAAATGAAAAGACTCCCGAAGGAAGCGCTGAATCGGGCTTAATAGAGTTATACAAAAAGATCCGCCCCGGCGAACCCTTAAGTGTGGAGAACGCCGAAGGGCTTATTAATGGTATGTTCTTTGATGCAAGACGTTACGATCTTGCCAAAGTCGGACGTTATAAATTCAATAAGAAGCTTTCTTTCAGAAACCGTATTTCCGGTCACGAGATCGCAGAGGATGTCATCAATCCCTCTACCGGCGAAGTAATGATCGCAAAGGGCGAGAAGGCTACACGTGAAATTGCCGACAAGATCCAGGATGCGGCAGTTCCTTTTGTGTACGTTCAGACCGAAGAAAAAGTTGAGAAGATCCTTTCCAACCTGATGGTAGACATTACGGGTTTTGTGGAATTAAAGCCCGAAGAACTCAAAGAACTCGGTGTAAACGAAAGAGTATATTATCCCGCACTTGCCACAATACTTGAGGAGTGTAAGGATAAGGCTTCCGTTAAAGAAGCGATCAAGAAAAACATCCACGAACTTATCCCTAAGCATATAACAAAGGAAGATATTTTTGCTTCCATTAACTACAACATGCATTTGGAGTACGGCATCGGTAACGAAGACGATATCGATCACCTCGGAAACCGTCGTATCCGTGCCGTAGGTGAGCTTTTACAGAATCAGTACCGTATCGGTCTTTCAAGACTTGAAAGAGTCGTAAGAGAACGTATGACCACTCACGATACCGATGAAGTTACTCCCCAGACACTTATAAACATCAAGCCCGTACAGGCAGCCGTTAAGGAATTCTTCGGTTCATCACAGCTTTCACAGTTCATGGACCAGAACAACCCTCTCGGTGAGCTTACTCATAAGAGACGTCTTTCGGCCCTCGGCCCCGGCGGTCTTTCAAGAGAGCGTGCATCCTTTGAGGTTCGAGACGTACACTATTCGCACTACGGCCGTATGTGTCCCATCGAGACCCCCGAAGGTCCCAACATCGGTCTTATCAACTCCCTTGCTTCTTTTGCAAGGATCAATGAGTACGGATTTATCGAAGCACCGTATCGTAAGATCGATAAGTCAAATCCCGAAGAACCCCGTGTTACGGATGAATGGGTATATATGACTGCGGATGAGGAAGATAACTATCACGTAGCACAGGCTAACGTAGCGCTTAATCCCGACGGAACATTCGTTAAGAATCAGGTTTCCGGACGTTTCCGTGCAGAGACACAGGAATATCCCAAGACGATGTTCGATTTCATGGACGTATCGCCCAAGATGGTATTCTCTGTTGCTACCGCGCTTATTCCTTTCCTTGAGAACGACGATGCAAACCGTGCCCTCATGGGTTCGAACATGCAGCGTCAGGCAGTTCCGCTTATGATGACAGAGGCTCCCGTAGTCGGAACCGGTATGGAACCCAAGGCTGCATCCGATTCGGGTGTATGTGTACTTGCAGAGGGCAACGGTACGGTTGATTACGTTTCCTCAAATCTTATAAAGATCACTTATGATGACGGTACAAAGAAGGAGTATCACCTTACAAAGTTCTCCAGAAGTAACCAGTCAAACTGTTATAATCAGAAGCCCATAGTATTTAAGGGCAACCGCGTTCAGGCCGGCGAAGTTATTGCCGACGGTCCTTCAACCTCAAACGGTGAGCTTGCTTTAGGTAAGAATCCTCTTATCGGATTCATGACCTGGGAAGGTTACAACTACGAGGATGCGGTTTTATTAAGTGAACGTTTGGTTCAGGATGATGTTTATACATCCATCCATATTGAAGAATATGAAGCTGAGGCCCGTGATACAAAGCTCGGTCCCGAAGAGATCACACGCGACGTTCCCGGTGTCGGCGACGATGCGTTAAAGGATCTTGACGATCGCGGTATCATCCGTATAGGTGCCGAAGTACGTGCCGGAGATATTCTTGTAGGTAAGGTTACTCCCAAGGGAGAAACGGAACTTACGGCAGAGGAGAGACTTCTTCGTGCGATCTTCGGTGAGAAGGCAAGAGAAGTTCGTGATACTTCCCTTAAGGTTCCTCACGGTGAGTACGGTATCGTTGTTGATGCCAAGGTATTCACAAGAGAGAACGGCGATGAGCTTTCACCCGGTGTTAATCAGGCAGTAAGAGTTTATATAGCTCAGAAGCGTAAGATCAGCGTCGGTGATAAGATGGCAGGCCGTCACGGTAACAAGGGTGTTGTTTCAAGAGTTCTTCCCGTAGAAGATATGCCTTATCTTCCCAACGGACGTCCTCTTGATATCGTACTTAACCCCTTGGGCGTACCTTCACGTATGAACATCGGTCAGGTCCTTGAGATCCACCTTTCGCTTGCGGCAAAGGCTCTTGGCTTCAATGTTGCAACACCCGTCTTTGACGGTGCCAACGAGGATGATATCCAGGATACTCTCGAACTTGCAAATGATTACGTAAATCTTCCTTTTGATGATAAGGAAGCAAAAGAAATTGCGGCAAAAGAAGATAAGCCTTATGACAAGAAGGCTCCTACCTTCTCTTCGTTACATAAGAGTGAGCTCCTTCCGGAAGTATTTGATTTCTTATCCGAGAACAGAGATCACAGAGAATTGTGGAAGGGCGTTCCGATCTCCAGAGACGGTAAGGTTCGTCTTCGTGACGGACGTACCGGTGAGTACTTCGACGGACCGGTTACGATCGGACACATGCACTACTTAAAACTTCACCACCTTGTTGACGATAAGATCCATGCACGTTCAACAGGTCCTTACTCCCTGGTTACCCAGCAGCCTCTCGGCGGTAAAGCCCAGTTCGGCGGACAGCGTTTCGGTGAAATGGAAGTTTGGGCTCTTGAAGCATACGGTGCATCATATACTCTTCAGGAAATTCTTACCGTTAAATCCGATGATGTTATCGGACGTGTTAAGACATACGAAGCCATCATCAAGGGTGAGAATATTCCCAAGCCCGGTATTCCCGAATCCTTTAAGGTTCTCCTTAAGGAATTACAGTCACTCGGCCTTGATATCAAGGTATTGCGTGACGATATGACGGAAGTTAAGATCGCTGAGTCGGTTGATTACGGCGACACCGATTTCCGTTCGGTTATCGAAGGCGAAGACAGAAAGCATAACAGCTCCAGACGCGAGTGGTCGAGCGCAGGTTATCAGACTCAGGAATTCGATGAGTCGGGTGAACTTGTTGAGGCCGACGAAGAGTTTGAAGATAATGGCGAAGACAATTTCGAAGACAGCTTCGAAGGCGACTTCGAAGAAAGTCCCGATGAGATTTAATCGCAAGTTTACTAAAAATGGTATGAGAGGAGCTTTTATAAATGTCTGAAAATAACAATACATATCAACCGATGACATTTGATGCCATTAAGATCGGCCTTGCATCTCCCGAAAAGATCCGTTCCTGGTCCAGACGCGGAGATGATCCCGAATTTGGTATCGTTACAAAGCCGGAGACGATCAATTACAGAACTTTAAAGCCCGAAAAAGACGGTCTGTTCTGTGAAAAGATCTTCGGACCCAGCAAAGACTGGGAGTGTCATTGCGGTAAATATAAGAAGATTCGCTATAAAGGCGTGATCTGTGACCGATGCGGTGTAGAGGTTACCAAGGCAAGCGTACGTCGTGAACGTATGGGACGTATAGAACTTGCCGCTCCCGTATCACACATCTGGTATTTTAAGGGTATACCTTCAAGAATGGGACTTATTCTTGATATATCCCCCAGAGTTCTTGAAAAAGTTCTCTATTTTGCTTCATACATCGTACTTGATCCCGGCGAGACAAATCTTGAGTACAAGAAGGTTCTTACCGAGAAAGAATATCAGGATGCAAGAGAAGAATACGGCAATAAGTTCCGTGTAGGTATGGGTGCCGAAGCAATCAAGGAGTTGCTCGAAGCGATCGATCTCGATGCCGAAGCTGCGGAGCTTAAGGCAGAACTTAAGGATTTCAGCGGACAGAAGCGTGCAAGGATCATAAAGAGACTTGAAGTTGTCGAAGCATTCCGTGAATCCGGCAATAAGCCCGAATGGATGATCATGGATGTAATTCCGGTTATCCCTCCGGATCTTCGTCCTATGGTTCAGTTGGATGGCGGTCGTTTCGCAACATCCGACTTAAACGATCTTTACAGAAGGATCATCAACAGAAATAACCGTCTTGAGAGACTT
>JAGCCY010000128.1 GCA_017651385.1 Lachnospiraceae bacterium | reverse complement strand
ATATGACCGTTCTTAGCCTTCTCAGTCTCTACTCTTCCGCGGATCCTGATCTTGCCTTCGCCTGTCTCATAAATAGCCCTTAGCTCGTCCTTGTTGATCACTATACCGCCTGTAGGGAAATCAGGTCCCTTGATATAGTGCATCAACTTGGCAGTAGAGAGGGTCTCATCCTGCATCAGGGCTATCTCGGCATCTATCACTTCAGCCAGATTGTGAGGCGGTGTACTGGTAGCCATACCTACCGCGATACCTTCCGAGCCGTTTACGAGAAGATTTGAAAATCTTGCGGGGAGTACGGTCGGCTCTTTCAATGTCTCATCAAAATTGGGGCCGAAATCCACAACATCCTTATCGAGGTCGCTTAAAAGTCCCACCTGCGCGATCTTCTCAAGTCTTGCCTCCGTATAACGCATTGCTGCGGCTCCGTCTCCTTCGATATTGCCGAAGTTTCCGTGACCGTCTATGAGCGGCTTGCCCTTTTTGAATCCCTGTGTCATAACGACAAGCGCGTCATAAATCGAAGAATCGCCGTGGGGATGATATTTACCCATCGTATCGCCGACAATCCTTGCGCTCTTACGATAATCCTTGTCATAGCCCATACCGAGTTCATGCATATCGTAAAGAACTCGCCTTTGTACGGGCTTTAACCCGTCTCTTACATCGGGAAGAGCTCTCGCCACGATCACGCTCATCGCATAATCGATAAATGATTTTTTCATCACATCCGAGTACTCGGTCTGGAGTATCCTGTCCTCGGGAGTTGTAACATATGTATCTTTCTTCATGTCATCCTCTGATTAGAACAAATTTTAAATCTTTCCTATACGTCAAGCTCCGCATATGTGGCATTATCGTATATGAATGTCCTTCTGGGCGGAACCTCAAGACCCATCAAAAGCTCGGTAACTTCCGAAGCCCTTTTCGCATCGTCGACTTCGACCCTCTTCATGAGCCGGGTCTGCGGATTCATTGTGGTCTCCCAAAGCTGTTCGGCGTCCATTTCGCCGAGTCCTTTGTATCGCTGAAGCTTAAAGTTTCCCGTATGCTTTTTCCTGTATGTTTCCAAAGCCTTGTCGTCATACAGATACTCTTCTTCGCCTTTTGACGGTATTGCTTTGTACAAAGGCGGCATTGCTATATACACATGTCCTTCGTATATAAGCTCGGGCATGAACCTGAAAAACAGCGTGAGCAAAAGATTTGATATATGGGCTCCGTCGACATCGGCATCGGCCATGATGATTATCTTGTCGTAGCGGAGCTTTGTGATATCAAAATCATTTCCGTAGCCTTCGGAAAAACCGCAATTAAAGGCATTGATCATGGTCTTGATCTCCGCATTGGCCAAAACCTTGTCGATAGAAGCCTTTTCGACATTCAAGATCTTACCGCGGATAGACAGGATCGCCTGATACATACGGTCTCTTGCCATTTTTGCGGAACCGCCCGCGGAATCACCTTCGACTATGAATATCTCACATTTCTCGCGTTCTTTTGACTCGCAGTTTGCAAGCTTGCCGTTTGAATCAAAAGAAAACTTGGGCTTTGTAAGCATATTGGTCTTGGCCTTTTCTTCGGTCTTACGAAGCTTTGCGGCCTTCTCGGCGGAACCGATGATGGTCTTTAATGTCTCAAGGTTCCTGTCAAAGTATCTTACAAGCTCGTCCGTCGTGATCTTCGAAACGGCTTTTGCTGCATCCTGATTGTCGAGTTTGGTCTTTGTCTGGCCTTCGAATCTCGGGTCTGTATGCTTTATGGATATGACCGCAGTCATACCGTTTCTTACGTCGGTACCGGTAAAGTTGACATCCTTATCCTTAAGGATACCCAGCTCTCTTGCATAATTATTTATTATCGTCGTAAAAGCGGTCTTAAATCCCGTTATATGCGTACCGCCTTCAAGCGTATATATGTTGTTACAGAATCCCATAACGTTTTCATGGAACTCATTTATGAACTGAAGTGCGACCTCAACTTCGATATTCTCGTTATTGCCTTTAAAGTAAATGACATCGTGAAGCGTTTCGTTATTTTTGTTCATGTCATTTATATAGCCCACAAGACCTTCAGGCTCATGAAACGTCTCTTCGTCGGTCTTTCCGTCGCGATTGTCGGTAAAATATATGGTAAGACCGGGATTTAAATAAGCGGTCTCATGAAGACGGTTTTTAATGTCATCTTCTTTAAACCTTATACGGTCAAATATCTCATTGTCGGGCAAAAACGATATGCATGTGCCCGACTCGCGTGTCTTTCCTTCGGGCTCGAGCAAACCGTTTGTAAGCTTCTTTGTGGGATTTCCTCTCGAATAAGAATCCCTGTATATAAATCCGCCTGTTTTGATCTCGACGTTCATCCATTCGGAAAGGGCGTTCACAACCGAAGAACCAACACCGTGAAGACCGCCGCTTGTCTTGTACGCGTTATTGTCAAACTTTCCGCCGGCGTGAAGGGTCGTAAAAACAAGTCTCTCGGCCGAAACTCCTTTTTTATGCATGCCGACGGGAATACCGCGGCCGTTATCCTTAACGGTGGCGGATCCGTCTTCATTTAACGTGACCCATATTTCATTACAAAACCCTGCAAGGTGTTCATCGACTGAATTGTCGAGGATCTCGTATACAAGATGGTTAAGACCCCTTGTGGATACGGAGCCTATATACATACCGGGACGCTTTCTGACCGCCTCAAGACCTTCGAGGACCGTAATACTCTCCGCGGTATATTCGCTTTTTGCCATAGATCTGTCTCCTAACATTATTCGGGCGCGCAAAAAACACCCATTTATACAAATATGAGTTTAGCATAAAAACATTTGTTTGGAAAGAGAAAAAATACATTATATAGATATCAAAAAGACGCCTTACCACTATATGATGTTGGTTTTGGCAAAAGAAAAGGTTCCGGAGCATTCCGGAACCTTCGATCATTTATCTTTGTACATCTCTTCAAGAGTATGCCATGAAAGAACAGCGCATTTAACTCGTGACGGCATATGGGATATATCCCTTAAAGCGGAGGCTTCCTCCAGGGATTCTATCTCTTCTTCGCTTGCTTCGCCGTGGATCATCTTTATAAACTTATCTTTAAGTTTAAGCGCTTCGTCGACACTTTTTCCGATTATCATATCTATCATGATATCGGCACTGGCCTGCGATATGGCGCACCCGTCTCCCACGTACGAGCCTTCGGTTATCATGCCGTTTTCATCGGTATTTATAAGAAGGGTTATATCGTCACCGCATGAAGGATTGACTCCCCGTAACATTTTTGAAGGATTTGCGATCATATGCTTGTGAAGCGGATCTGCATTATGCTCTGTTAATATCTCATTGTAATAAGTTCTGTTGTTCATAAATCGTTCTTTCTAATCCCTGAAGCCCATTAACGGACGGATTTCTTTGACACAATCGATAAATCTTCGGATCTCTTCCTCTGTATTGTAAAACATGAGGCTCGCCCTTGTAGTGGACGGAATGTTCAAATATCTGTGCAGCGGTTCCGCACAATGATGTCCCGCTCTTACCGCAATGTCATTGTCGGCTAAAATCTGCGATACATCGTGAGGATGCACATTGTCGATCTTAAACGTTATTATGCCGTTATGATCTTTATAGTCATCGGATCCTAAAATATGCACATGCGGAATATCTGAAAGTCCCTCGAAAGCAATTTTTGTAAGTGCTTCTTCATGCTTTATTATATTATCCATTCCTATATCGTCAATGATATCGATAGCTTTGGCAAGGCCGACGGCTCCGCCGGCATTTACTGTACCCGCTTCGAATTTGTGCGGTATCCCGGCATATGTGACCTCTTCCAAAGAAACATTTTCGATCATCTCGCCGCCCGTAAGAAACGGAGGCATATTTTCAAGAAGCCTGCTCTTTCCGTATAAGACGCCTATGCCCATCGGTCCGAGCATCTTATGACCCGAAAAAGCAAGAAAATCGCAGTCAAGGGCTTTCACATCGGTATGCGAATGCGGAACGGACTGTGAACCGTCGGCAACGATATAAGCGTTCTTTTCATGGACAAGCTCCGCCATTGACTTAATATCGTTGATCCTGCCGAAGATGTTCGACATCGCCGTTACGGCAAGGATCTTTGTCTTATCGGTCAAAAGAGTTTTTAACTCATCAAGCGAAAAGCTTCCGTCTTCTTTGCAAAAAAGATACTTAACCGTCGCTTTCTTTCTGTCGGCCATATGCCTCCACGGAAGCATGTTACTGTGATGTTCGCATACGGATATAATGATCTCGTCGCCTTCTTTTACGCACATCTCACCCAGAGAAAACGCCGCAAGGTTTAAGGCTTCGGTTGCGTTTCGCACAAAAACGATCTCATTTTCGCTGTCTGCATTTATAAAACGGGCAGCCTTCCTTCTTGCAGCCTCATATCTGTCCGTAGCTTCAACGGAAAGATCATAAAGGCCTCTAAAAGGATTTGCATTGTATTTTTGATAAAACTCATTAACCGCGTCAATGACCTTCTGCGGTCTTTGCGAGGTCGCGCCGTTATCAAGGTAGGCTAAATCCTTATATTCCGAAAAGAAAGGAAATTCCTTTCTTAATGCATATACATCAAAAGACATATCTTATTACTCCGCATCGATCTTACTTATAAGATCGTTTCTGATTTCTTCGTTTTCTATCATCCTTGCAACCGTAAGTATCCTTCCGGATGCCAAAAGCTTATATGCAAGATCTTTATCTATACCACGGGTATTTAAGTAAAACAGTACCTCATCGCTTAACTTTCCGATCGTTGCGCCGTGTTCGCCTTCAACATCCTCTTCGGTGCAAAGAATGAGCGGAACGGTTTTATTGATCACGTTATCGTCAAGCAGTAAAACATCCTCTTTCTCGGCTCCCTTTGCCCCTCTTGCGCCGGTTATAAAATCAACGGTCGCTCTTAGGCATTTTTCCGACTTTTTATGAAGGACGCCGTTTATATTCATATCCGTTGTGCATTCAACACCGTTGTGTCTTGCGACATAATTAAAATCAAGTTTGGAATCGGGAAGTCCCACATAACCCGTATTGATCGTATGCCTGCTCTTTTTGCCCATAAGATCTGTCGCGATACCGTTATACATTTTCTTACCGCACAAAACAAGCTGGATCACTTCGAAAGAACCGCCGTCCTCTATGTATGAAGCGATATTGTTGTATATTTCGGCGTTTTCCGCTTCTTCGACCTGTACAAGAGTGACCTTGGCGTTCTTGCCCACAAATACCCTTGTATCCGTTCCTGCCTTAAATTCCGATGAGGGATCGCTGTCGCAGGCTTTGTTATATCGCATTATAACGGTGAGCTCACAGTTATCCTTTGCTTCTATCCTGTATGAATTGAAATACGATCTTCCGCCTTCATAGGAAAGGTTTATAATAGCTTCTTCGGGCTGTTTGGGATCGTCGCTGCTTAACGATACCGTATTGGCCGATACCTTATAGCCGTACTCGGAAAATTCTCTGCCCATGCCCGATTCAAGGGATCTGTACTCATCCTCCGCAAAGGATGTGCCCGTTCTTAACTTATCCGAACGGATCACGCTTTCGTTGGCAGAGATCACGCCTTCATCCAAAACCTTTATATCTGCGTCATTAACCTTAAGCCAATGCCATGTCGGCACCGGAAGGGGATTGACTTTTAATTCTTTAAAGATTTCCATGTTTTCCTCCTTAACCAATGCTGCCGACCATTTCAAGTCTTATTAAATTGTTCATCTCTATTGCGTATTCAAGCGGAAGTTCCTTGGATACATTATCCGCAAATCCGCTCACTATCATCGCTCTTGCATCTTCTTCAGAAATGCCTCGCGACATTAGATAGAAGATCGCATCGTCGCTTATACGCCCGATCTTTGCCTCATGACCCACATCGGCACTCTGCGTTCTGATATCCATTACCGGGATCGTATCGGATCTTGAATAATCGTCAAGCATGAGCGTAGCGCAGTCTACGGTGGATTCTGCGCCTTCGGCTCCGGGATTGACCACGACAGAGCTTCGCATGGTGCCTATGCCGCCGCTTTTCGAAATTGATTTTGTATTTACCGCGGATGTCGTGTTCTTTCCGCTGTGCACGATCTTAAGACCGGTGTCGAGATTCTGTCCCTTGCCCGCAAAAGTGATGCCGGTAAATTCGCACTTCGAATTGTCGCCTTTTAAGATCGTCATGGGATAAAGGTAACCTGTGTGCGAACCGAATGAACCCGATACCCATTCCATCTTTCCGCCGTCTTCCACCAGAGCGCGCTTGGAATTTAAGTTGTACATATTCTTTGACCAGTTTTCGATCGTCGAATAGCGTAATCTTGCATTCTTGCCCACATAAAGCTCCACACACCCCGCATGAAGGTTGGCTATATTGTATTTCGGTGCGGAGCAGCCTTCTATGAAATGAAGGTCCGCGCCCTCTTCGACTATGATGAGCGTATGTTCAAACTGGCCCGCGCCCGGTGCATTGAGACGAAAATACGACTGAAGCGGGATCTCAACCTTAACACCCTTCGGCACATACACAAACGATCCGCCCGACCATACGGCACCGTGAAGCGCCATGAATTTGTGATCTTCGGGAGGTAAGAGCTTCATGAACTTTTCTTTTATAAGATCCGCATATTCTCCATGCAGAGCCGATTCAAGGTCTGTATACACAACGCCTAAGTTTGATACCTCTTCTCTCATGTTGTGATATACGACTTCCGAATCGTATTGTGCACCCACACCGGCGAGTGATTCACGTTCTGCCTGCGGGATGCCCAGCTTTTCGAATGTTTCTTTTATCTCGTTAGGAACTTCCGACCACTTTGCGGTCAGGGCGGTCTTGGGCTTTACGTATGTAACGATATTGTCAAGGTCAAGTCCGTCGAGCGAAGGTCCCCAGTCGGGGACCGGAAGCTTATTGTATACTTCCAAAGACTTAAGTCTTAGATCAAGCATCCATTCGGGATCGTTTTTTTCCTTTGATATCTGTCTTACGATCTCGGGAGTCAGACCCTTGTCCACTTTATAAAAATCCGAATCCTTTTCTTCGTAACGAAAGTCGTACAGATTTCTGTCGACATCATCTATATATGTTTTTTCTTTCATGTTCGTTTCCTTAATGATTTAAGTGATTAAGCGGTATAACTTTCAAATCCGTTTTTGTTGATCTTATCCACAAGCGATGCATCGCCTGTCTCGACAAGCTTTCCGTCCACGATCACATGCGTGTAATCAACGTCAAGCGCCTCAAGTATCCTTGTGCTGTGAGTGATTATGATCAAAGAACGCTCTTTGTCCTTCTGAAATTCCTTTATGCCTTCCGAAACGGTTTTTACGGCATCGACATCGAGCCCCGAATCGGTCTCGTCGAGGATCGCAAGCTTGGGATTTAACATAAGAAGCTGGAGTATCTCGGACTTTTTCTTTTCACCGCCGGAAAAACCGACATTTAAATCCCTGTCCGCATATTCCTTATCCATATTGAGTGCTTTGGACTTTTCTTCAAGCTTTTTCCTGAAATCCCATATCTTTACTTTTGAACCCGTTACATTTTCAAGCGAATTTCTCATGAAATTTGAAAGTGATATTCCGGGAACTTCTATGGGATTCTGAAAAGAAAGGTATATACCCATCTTTGCGCGATTGGTCGCGTTTTCTTCATGAATATCCTTTCCTTCAAATTCAATGGATCCTTCCGTTATCTCGTAATTTGGATTACCCATGACCGCATTCCCGAGAGTTGATTTGCCGGCGCCGTTAGGCCCCATTATCACGTGGGTCTCACCTTTGCCTATCGTAAGATCGATGCCGTGGAGGATCTCCTTCTCGCCGACATTGACTTTAAGATTTTTGATAGATAATAAAGAAGACATAAATATAATACCGTCCTTTCAGATTACTTTTTAAACTTTATCGTGCTCAAATTCACAGATATGACAGGGGTTTAAATCCCCGAAATTATTTGACTCGGACCACTCGCAGATGCTCCTTATGATGGGTATGACACTTTTACCCTTTTCGGTCAGAGCATATTCTACCTTCGGAGGGATCTCACTGTATTGAAACCTCTCTATAAGCCCATCGTTTATCAGTTTTTTTAAGGTTGATGTAAGCGCCTGATCCGTAATGTTGTTAACATCTTCCCTTATCTCCTTGTATCGAAGTCTTTCTCTTTCCGATAAAAGGCATATGATCTTGGAATCCCATCTTCCGCCGAAGATCTTAAGTCCGTACTCTAACGGACAATTGGTTGCGTCATTTTTCTTATCCATGTTCCACCTGCTTGAATATGTTGTCATATGAAGAAATATTCATATGAATGTTTAATCATATATATTAACTTTCTGAAGTATACTCCATTACTCAAATTTTTGCAAGTAACAATAAAATATTTTAGTATTATTTTATATTTATGTTATTTTACATAAAAAAAGAGCCGCCGTAAGCGACTCTTCAAAATACGTTCATTATTCAAATGTTCTTTTGCAGCAGGCAACCGCAAGCGCACCGGGACCGATATGACAGCTTACCGAAAGTGAAAGCGGATCCATATCATATTCTCCGGCATCCGGAAATCTTTCCTTTATCTCATCAAGAAATACCTTTGCGGCGTCTTCGTTGTGCGTATAAGCCACATAGATATTGATACCCGAACCTTTCTCATTTCCGCCGAAACGGTTCTTGATATCCTTTGCGACCTGATTGAGCATTATGTTCTTTGACTGAGCCTGTGTACGTGCCACATTAAAAGCATCAAGCTTCTCACCCTGGATCTGTAAAACGGGCTTTATCTTAAGCAAAGTACCGAGTGTTGCAACAGCCGGCGTGAGCCTTCCGCCCTTTTTAAGATATTCAAGCGTATCAAGCATAATGTAGATACTCGACTGGAATTTATCCTCTTCAAGAAGCCTGCAGATCTCTTCTGCAGAGTGGCCTTTAGCTGCCAGAAACTTGGCATCCGCAACGGAACGCTTCTGTGTGACGGAGTTCCTTTGATTATCGACCACCCAGACCTTACCGTCGT
>JAGCCY010000011.1 GCA_017651385.1 Lachnospiraceae bacterium | reverse complement strand
TTATCCATCAATAAAGGCGATGACCCGCTCATACCGTCGAACTGGACCAAAAAAGGCTATCCGATCCTTACATCAAGAAGTGTTCCCGGAGAATACGGAACAGGCCATAATGCTTTTGTAACGGATTCCGAAGGAAATATCTGGAATACCTATCATGCACGCCCCGGTACGGAAGGACCGAGAAGTTCGGGAATAAGGCGTGTACACTTCAATATCTATGGTGAACCGGTGCTTGATATGACGGAAGATCTCGATGTTGCCGAAGAATTCAAGCACTTTAAGACAAAACTTGTATTAAGTTAAGATCAGGCTTACTTAAATTGCAGCATCCGCAAAAGCCCTGATAAACCGTTCGCATGTACATAAAAAACGCTTTGTATCATTTCCGATGCAAAGCGTTTTATTTTACCTTAACTTATATATGGATATATTCTCATCACCAAAGAACTTTTCCGCGGTTTCCGGAAGTGCCTCTTCCACCGTACCGTTTGTCATGACCATTATGTACCGGCTCTTAAGGCTGTCCATGTTACCGATCAGAAAATCCGACGTACACAGGTTGACCGCAAGTCCTTTCGGCAAAGCGTAACCGTATTGCCAGGCAATTAACACGGGATCTTTTGAGACATCGTCACTGTCCATTAATACCATATCGACCGTATTGTCCCATGAAAGATCTTCGGAAACCGGCATAAAGGGTTCAAGTTCATTTCTTATATCCTTCGCCTTATCTATCGTAATGACAGACTCACCTGCTTCATTATACGGAACGGCAAAATAAACGGGATCTTTTCCTCTTATCACAAAAAGGACCAAAAATGAAAGCGCAACAACGATCTCTTTTACAGGCCGTTTTTCAACCGAAAATGCCATAGAAACAAGTCCGGCAACTATAAATCCGATAAGATGCCTGAAACCGTCATGAAGGCTGTACATAAGGATCACAGCCATGAGCATTGCAAAATCTATCGAAAACATAGACAATGCAAAGGCCGCGCCTTCCTTTTTGTTTTTAAGAAACCTGATACCGTCTAAAAGATATATGAACATTAAGATCAAAAAAGCAAAGAAATAAATACCGACTCCGTAGCCCTTTATGATCGCACCGATACAGGCGCTTGCGATCGCACCCGTATAATGAAAGATCTCTTTGAAAATGTAACCTATGCCTGAGAAAAGCCCGTCATTTATAATGACTTTGAGCCATTCCGTACTGTATACGTCTCCGATATACGGCGCCTGGAGATTCTCCGCAAGCACGAAATACAGGATAACCGAGATGACGGTAAAGCATGCGGTCACGATCTTTGCCTTCGCGTTCTTTTTACCCAAAGCGGTAAAAGAAAATACAAAGAACAATACATAGAAGGGTCGCATCATGGTAAGATATGTTGCAAAAAACAACATAAATCCGAGTCTTAGATTCTTTCTTCTGCTTTCTTTAAACCCGATTACAAGCCCCATATACACGATAATATTTGCGCATATCATGATCTCCGGCATCGAGGAAAGCATATATCTTGAAAAAGGCGTAAACAAAAGAAAAAGAACAGATATTATAAGTGTTTTCTTAAGATCCGGTTTCGCCGTAAGAGCGAAGACCACCATAGCCACGGTAAGAAACAGTATATTTGCCCAGAAAACGGATGAATAGGACCATCCGAAAACTTTACCGAAGATTGCCCACGGAAGCAATATTGTCGGTGTCCATGCTCCGAACGAAAGATAATTTGCCAGACTTTCGTCATATCCGAAAAATCCGTTCGGGATACCGTCCCTTACCATGCACTCTATCTGTTTAAAATAGAAAAACTCGTCATTCCAGGTGCTTGCACCAAGCCAGACATCACAAATACCCTTTCCGGCAGAAAGGGTTCTAATAATGCAGGCTATTATGGGAAGAAGTCCCAATATAACCGCATTTATCATCAATTTGTGCTTGTCGTAAAATGTTTTCATCGATTAAAACAGATCTTTATTGATACCGCTCTGCTGCTCGGGTGTAGCCGAATTGACAGGCTGTGTGTAAGGCTGTTCGGGTGTAGCCGGATCGACAGGCTGTACATAAGGCTGCTCTGCCGGTGCCGAATACTGAGGTGCCATAGTGGGTATACTTAATCTTACAAGAGAATTCTTTATCTGCTTGTTCTTCATAAGACCGATCGCGGTAGGAATACCGCCGCCCAAAGTAAAGAGATACAATAATACAAGGTTTCCGTAATATCCTTCGATAGCGCCTTCTCTTACAAACTCTCCTACTGATTTGAAGCATTCAAAGAATGAAACATCATATTCTTTTCCGAATGCTTTATATATTTCAATGCCCCAGTCAACTCTGTTGGCAAAGAACGTAACGATCACCATGATGACTATACTTATCACAACGCCTTTAACGGAAAGCTTCTTTGCAAGAAGTTCATAGCCCTTAACGGCGCAAACACCCATTAAAAGACCGGAAAGAACCGATACATATCCAAGCTGACTGATAAGTATGATCGCAAGCGCGCCGACAAGCGAACCAAGCAATGCACCCACAATACCTGCGGGAACATTCTCGACCATGGTACTCTCTATTGCGGTATTGCCTGCCATCTGACGTGAAATTGCCTGACCGCAGCTTTCACATAAGATCTTGGGCTGGCCGCCCACAACATAACCCACCGTGGGAACCTGACTTCCGCAATTTGAACAGCAGGGCACAAAACCGCGTTGCGTAAGAAAATCAACCAGCGCATTTAAAGCTCCGGCAAGAAGCTCCGTTGACTTATTGATATTATTACAGTTTACATTTAACTGGATCTCATTTCCGGTCTGTTTAAAAAGTGTGATCCCTTTTAAAGATTTTCTGAAGGCCTTTATATCGTCCTTTCCTATAACAGAACCGTTTGTTGCCCCCGTGATAACCGAAAGAATATACGGATATCTTGCATCGGGTGCATATATGACTACGGTATAATTACGAAATATACCGTGGATCTTATTGTTTGCCACATCGTAGATCAAACCGAACTTTGAAGCAAGCATCTGATAGTTGGATTGTTGTTTGTTCATATTGTTTC
>JAGCCY010000127.1 GCA_017651385.1 Lachnospiraceae bacterium | reverse complement strand
ATCGATATACTCGGAGAAATAGCCAATATAAGTATTGGTAACGCAGCTACCACGCTCAGCATGATGGTCAATCACAAGGTTGACATAACAATGCCACGTGTCGGTATTGTTAAAAGAAGCGAGGTTCTTGATGATTACGAAAAGACCTGTGTATTTGTTCAGATCCATTATATAAAAGGGCTGAGCGGTAATAACGTTTTTATCTTAAAAGAGCCGGATGTACTTTGTATGACCGATCTTATGATGGGCGGTCCGGGCAATAAGGACGGCGAGATCGGTGAACTTCAGATGAGCGCAATTTCCGAAGCCATGAACCAGATGATGGGTGCTTCGGCCACATCGATGTCCGTAATGCTTAATGAGATGGTGGATATCAGTACGCCCGATGTCAATACGATCGATGTTGATTCTGTAAAGACTTTTGAAAAGATCTTCGACAATGAGCTTGATCTTTTTGTAAAGATCGCATTTAAGATGGATATAGAAGGTCTTATCGATTCCACAATGGTCCAGTTTTATCCGATAAGCTTTGCAAAAGAAATGTGCAGGGTTTTCGTGGAGAATAAGGATAAAATGTAATGTTTTTGTCTAAGTCATAAGATTGCTTTAAATATTTTGAACCGATGATCGGGTGGGCTTGTCCCACTCGATTTTTATATGCAAACGTGGTAATATGGTTAAGATGTTTGAAAAGAGGTTTTTATGGCAGAAGAAATGAAAAATCCGCTCGGCACAAAGCCGGTCGGAACGTTGTTAAGAAAGTTTGCGGTGCCGTCCATTATTGCAATGATGGTTGGCGCTGTTTATAACATAGTCGATCAGTTCTTTATAGGGCGCAGTGTCGGAGAACTCGGCAATGCAGCCACCAATATAGCATTTCCGCTTTCAATCTCCTGTATCTCGATCGCTTTACTGTTCGGCATAGGCGGAGCCTCCGCATTCAACCTGACCATGGGCGAAGGAGATTCGGAAAAGGCTCCGTATTTTATAGGCAATTCAGCCACAATGCTGTTTAGCTGCGGCCTTATATTAAGTATCGTTGCGGAAACGTTTCTGCCGACACTTTTAACTCTGTTCGGCTCTCCCGATAATGTTTTTCCGTATGCACAGACTTATACAAGGATAACCGCTTTGGGTTTTCCGCTTCTTATACTTTCGGCGGGCGGGGCTCATCTTATAAGAGCCGACGGTTCACCCAAATATTCAATGTTCATAAATCTTACGGGTGCGATCATAAATACCGGTCTTGATGCATTGTTTGTGTTCGGATTTAAGTGGGGAATGGCCGGTGCCGCTTGGGCAACCGTCATCGGACAGTATATTTCGGGCATATTGGTAATATCGTATCTTGCCCGTTATAAGACGGTCAAACTTGAGTTTAAGCATTTTATCCCAAGATTTGAATACGTGGGCAGGAACGCATCGCTCGGAACGGCGTCTTTCTTTAACCAGATCGCGATGATGGTGGTCCAGATCATAATGAACAATTCGCTCAAATATTACGGGGCGCGTTCGGTTTACGGAGAATCCATCCCGCTTGCCTGTGTAGGCATCGTATCAAAAGTCGGAATGATGTTCTTTTCCGTTATAATCGGTATATCACAGGGATTACAGCCGATCGCGAGCTTTAATTACGGGGCAAAGCAATACATAAGAGTGCGTAAAGCGACCGTACTTGCGCTTTCGATATGTGCGCTGTTATCCGTGTGTTCTTTTGCCGTATTTCAGATCTTTCCGCTCAGGATAATCAAACTGTTCGGTTCGGGAAGTCCGGAATATTACGACTTTGCGGTTAAATACTTCAGGATTTACTTTTTCTTTGTGTTTATCAATTTCGTACAGCCGATCATATCAAACTTTTTTACCGCTACGGGACGGCCGAGGATCGGTATGTTTCTGTCGCTTACAAGGCAGATCATTTTCTTTATTCCGTTGCTGCTCATACTGCCGAGATTTTTCGGTATAGACGGGATCATCTATTCGGGACCGATAGCCGATGCGATAGCGGCTTTTATCACGCTTATAATTGCTGTTTTTGAACTTAGGAAGGTTCATTATTGGAAAGAAGAAATTGCTTAAAAGAGGTATATCATGGAATCTACGTTGAAAAGAACATGGTCGGAGATCGATCTTGATGCCCTCGTCCATAATTACAGAACTTTAAGAAAAAGAGTCGGCGACAATGTTAAATTTTTGGGCGTTGTAAAAGCTGATGCATACGGACACGGTGCGATCGAGGTTTCCAAAGCTCTTGAGGAAAACGGGGCCGATTATCTTGCGGTAAGCAGTATAGATGAAGCGATGGAGTTAAGACTTAACGGCATAAAGATGCCTGTTCTGATCCTTGGGCATACTCCGAAGGAACAGGTCGGAAGGCTTATCGAGTATGACATCACGCAGGCGGTCACATGTCTTAATAAGGCGGAGGAATATTCCGAGGAAGCGGTAAAGACAGGCAAGACGTTAAAGATCCATATCAAGGTCGATACCGGGATGAGCAGGCTTGGCTTTTTATGCGAAGGCGAGTATATTGATACGGGTGTAAACGGGATCACCAAGCCGATAAATGAGCCCAATCT
>JAGCCY010000126.1 GCA_017651385.1 Lachnospiraceae bacterium | reverse complement strand
CCTGAAAGGATTGCGTTAACCATCTCAACAACCTTAGAAGCGAGTGTACGTGTATCCTTGAAGATAGACATTGACTGCTTACCGTTGATGATGTTGATAACGTTGAGCTTATCACAGTCCTGACCAGTGATGATTGGCCATGTACCTGTATAGTTATTTGTAAGAGAGTTTGCTACACCATAAGCTGTAGAGTCGTTGGAGCAAAGCCAAGCATCGATGTTAGAACCGTGTGTGTAGTTAGCAGAAATGATCGTTTATGCTCTGTTCTGAGCGTTCTCTGTTGCCCAAGAATCTGTAGCAACCTTATCGAAATCCTTTTGTCCGGACTTAACTACGAGCTTACCTTCGTCGATGTATGGATTCAAAACATCCATAGCGCCCTGATAGAAGAACTTAGCGTTGTTGTCACCTGGGTCACCAGTTGTGATCTCGAGGTTGAATGGGCCTGTAGCGTTATCGAGGTCGAGCTGATCTCTGATGTACTCACCCTGCTTTGTACCTACCATGTAGTTATCGAATGTAGCATAGTAAGAAACTGCATCGGAGTTCATGATAAGACGGTCATAAGCGATAACGGGAATGTTCTTTTCCTTTGCCTGTGCAAGAACAGTTCCGAGTGAGTCACCTTCAACTGCTGCGATAACGAGAACCTTACATCCTGAGTTGATCATGTTCTCGATCTGAGAAACCTGAGTTTCTACGATGTTGTCTGCGTACTGAAGGTCTACGGTGTAACCTGCTTCTTCAAGAAGCTTCTTCATGTTATCACCATCCTGGTTCCATCTCTGAAGAGACTTGGTAGGCATTGAAACGCCGACCTTGTTGGAATTTCCGCCTGCGCCGCAACCGGTAAGCATTGTAGCTACCATTGCAACCGCAAGTAATAAACTTAAAAGTTTTTTCATAGTATTTCCTCCCTTTTTGTAGGATAGTTTTTTGGTACACATACACTGTAACATCATTAACGGGGAATTAATTTTTATCAATCTTCAATTTTTTTTGTAACTTAATGGGTAAATTATTTGTGACTAATAATTTTTTGTCATTGTATTTTTTTAAGTACAAAAAAACACCCGTCCCGATGATCGGGACAGGCGTTTTCTAGTTTTCCGGTGCGTACAGATACACATCTTCCTTTAGGTGAAATCCGCTGTTTACGATGACTTCGTCCATGTTTTCCGCGGTAACCGCTATCGGAGTCAGACCGATGTAAGATATTGCGTAAGTACCGTCATTTATTGTCGTGACATCCTCACCGGTTATCTCTTCTCCCTTGGCAAGGCTTATCGCACATTCCGCAGCACGCTTCGCAAGTTTTTCAACGGGCTTGTATACCGTCATGGTCTGTGTGCCTTCAATTATCCTCTGACAGGCTTCAAGATCCGCATCCTGGCCGACTACCGGTATCTCTCCGGCAAGACGCTTCTCGGAAAGGGCTCTTATGACCTGTCCTGCAAGGTTATCGTTTCCGCACATTATCGCATTGACTTCGGAGACGATATCTTCGTGCTCATATATGTATTCACCCGCAAGCTCCGCTCTCCATCCGTCGCAATGGATCGAATCGACTATCTCCATGTCGTTCTTTTCGCAGACCGCCTTAAAACCGGATTCTACAAGCGGCACATTGTTATCTGTGGGTGAACCTCCCAGCATAAGGACTTTTCCGCCTGCGGCACCGTTTTTTGAAAGAGCTTCCGCCATGAGCGTGCCTACCATTACATTGTCGAACGTGATGTAGAGATCCGCATCCGAATTTGTGACCAGCCGGTCATAGGCAATTATCTTTATACCCGCATCCTTTGCCTTTGCTACGGTCTCTTTAAGCGAATCAGAATCGATACATATGATAACGATCACGTCCACGCCTTTTTTGACAAAATATTCTATCTGTTCCTTTTGCTTGTCGACATCACCGTTTGCGTTCTGTACATTTACGGTAGCGCCGAGTTCTTTTGCCGTAGATACGAATACGTCCCTGTCTCTCTGCCATCTTTCGATAACAAACGAATCAAAACTCATTCCTATCTCTATTTTGTCTTCGCTTTCCTGTCCGGGTTTTGCCGTTATATCCTGAGGCTTTCCGCAGGCCGACAAAACAAGAAAAGCCGACAAAACAAGAGCAGCTAACTTTCTTTTCACCTATTTACCCTCTCTGTACTCCGTGGGAGTAACACCCACATTCTTTTTAAAGGACTTACTGAAATAATTGGGATCGGAATACCCTGACATCGAGCAGATCTCCTTCATGGAATACTGCGTGGTGCTCAGCAGCTCCTTTGCCTTCTCGATCCTTAACCTCGTAAGATAATCGATGAAGTTTTCCCCCGTACCTTCTTTGAATATCCTGCTTAAATAGTAAGAACTTATATTTACCTCTCTGGATACATCCTCAAGAGTTATGTTCTTTGTGTAATTTGCTTCGATATACGCTTTTGAAGCCTGGATCGCATCGTTTGAACTTTCTTCCTTCTTATTGGAAATGTTCCTGCACGAAAAGATTATCCTGTCGGCAAACCATTCCCATAATCCGTCCATATCGGTAAGACCCATAAGTGTGGGCAGGTAATCGCGTCTGTCCGAAATGTTGTATGTCATACCGCCGCTTTCATAGGATATATGCTCGGCCCAGAGAGCAAACTCAAGGACCTTAAGCCTTACATCCATGATATCCTTTGTGCGTATATATTCAAAATAATCCTTTGCCGCGCTGACTGCAGCATCGGTCCTGCCCTTTTCGACCTCTTCAAAGAGCTTGTTCTCAAGATCGATCGGGTAATTTTCCGAATATTCGCATCCGATCGGAAGGTCGTCGGCATGAGCAACTGTATTGGTGGTCATGACAAGCGCGTTAAGCGCATCCCTGTATGACTTTTCCATACTGTAGATCTCGCCGGCCTTTCCCATTCCTATCCTGAACACGATATCGGTCTTGGCCTTTAATCTGTGTGCAAGCTCCCTGGCCTTGGTGATCGCTTCCACACGCTCGTTGTAGTCGAATTCTCCGTCTTTTAACGGTATTAGAACGGCAATCTTATTGCCCATTACGGAACCGACTATACCGTTAAAATAGTCCTTAATATAGT
>JAGCCY010000125.1 GCA_017651385.1 Lachnospiraceae bacterium | reverse complement strand
ATACTGAGAAATATCGTTTTTATAAGCTTCCAGTTCTTTCTTTTTTTCTTTGGCATTCGTTATGCTTGCCTGAAGTGCTTCCTTCTGTTTCTTGGATTCACTTACCTTTCCCTCTTTTTCCTTGATACTGTCATTGGTCAACGACGAATAGGGAACCGCATAGGCTCCCTGTGATACAAATGCCGATATAAAGCACATAACCAATATTAAACTGAGTGCTTTTTTTAATCTGTGCATTATCTCTCCTTTATACGTGAAGATGCTTTCTTACGGTAGAGAAACTGCCGAAGAAACCGATGCCCACGCCTATGGCCAGCGATACCGGCACAAGCGTCTTAAACACTTCTTCCACTGTCAAAAAGTTTAACAAAGAAGACAGGACCGTAAACTGCTCGGATACAAAACCTATAGCCTTATTATACAAAAAGTAAATTACCCCAAGCGGTAATGCCGAACCGATAAGTCCTATCAATATACCTTCGATAACGAACGGAGCTCTTGTGAAAAAGTCTGTGGCTCCGATATATTTCATGATCGATATTTCTTCTTTTCTGACGGATATACCTATTGTTACGGTATTGCTTATGAGGAATACCGATACGGCAAAAAGTATGATTATGATACCTGCCGATACATAACCGATAAGTTTATTTACTCCGTCAAGAGTCATTGCGGTAAGCTCGCTCCTCTTGACTTCTCTTACTCCGTCAATGGATTCAAGGAATGTTACAAGAGAAGCCTGCATTGAAACATCATTTAAATATATCTCGTAATTGGCCGAGTCTGCCAAAGGGTTTTCAAGGAAACCTTCGCTGTATTCACCGAGATAATCATCTTTAAAACTTTCCCATGCTTCATCGGCGGATACGAAATTGATCTTGGCCACTTCGCTTCTTCTTCTGATCATCTCGCCGATATCTTCGATCCTCGACTCATCGATCCCTTCGTCAAAGAACACAACAATACATACCCCTTCTTCGGCGGTCTTAACGATATTCTGGAAATTGACAAGAATCGAATAGAATATTCCGAAAAGGAAAAGACACGCTGATATCGTGGCGATCGAGGCCAAAGAAAACAACTTGTTTCTGAATATATTTTTGATACCCTGCCAGAAGGTATAGAACAATGTACTAATCTTCATCGATATATACCCCGTTTTCCTCATCACTGATCACCACTCCCTTATTAAGAGTGATAACCCGCTTACACATTGCATTAACGATTGTCTGATCGTGGGTAACCATGATCACCGTGGTCCCCGCGTTGTTGATCTCTTCAAAAAGATGCATGATCTCGAGGGATGTCTTGGGATCCAAGTTTCCCGTAGGCTCATCCGCAAGAAGGATAGCCGGTTTGTTGACCAATGCTCTTGCGATCGCAACTCTCTGCTGTTCTCCGCCCGAAAGGTTATTGGGCCTTACCCGGTACTTGCCCGCAAGCCCTACCGTTGCCAGAACTCTCGGCACATTTCTTCTGATCTCACGTCCCGGAACCTGTATGATACGCTGGGCAAATGCGACATTTTCATACACATTTCTGTCTTTTAAAAGTCTGAAATCCTGAAAAACAACGCCGATATTTCGACGGTATTTCGGTATTCTCCTGTGGGGGATCTTTTTAAGATCGTAATTCAAAACATAAATATTGCCCTGGGTAGGAGTCAGTTCTCTTAAGAGAAGCTTTGTAAGGGTCGATTTACCCGAACCGGATTCACCCACCACAAATACAAATTCACCTTTCTTGATCCTGATACTCACATCCTCCAGAGCATGTGAATTATTTTCCCTGTATATTTTTCCTACATTTTCAAGGACGATCACTTCGTCATCTTCCATGTATTTTTTCTTCCGTCTGGGCATACAATTAACCTTTCCCGAACCGATAAAATTTCACATTAACCGTATCAATCCGTTCTTTCCATATATTTCATGTACTTTACAACCATAAGCGCGATCTTGAATGTGATCGCATCTTCGAAGACACGAAGATCAAGGCCCGTAGATTTCTGAAGCTTATCAAGTCTGTATACGAGCGTATTTCTGTGAATATACAATTGTCTCGAAGTCTCCGAAACATTTAAACTGTTTTCAAAAAACTTCATTATCGTATCGAGTGTCTCTTCGTCAAAATCATCGGGACTCTTGCCGCCGAAGATCTCCTTTATGAACATTTTGCAAAGGGGAAGAGGAAGCTGATATATAAGACGTCCTATTCCAAGTTCCGAATAAGCTACGATATCTCTGTCGGTAAAGAATATCTTGCCGACATCCATCGCCATTTTTGCTTCTTTGTACGAACGGCTGACTTCTTTGATCTCTCCCACAACGGTACCGTATGCTATATGCACATTCGCAATACCTTCCTTGTCAAGCGCGGTAATGATCGCACGTGCGGATTTTTCAACTTCCTTGGCATAATCGGGATCTTCGGTTTCCTTGACTATGATCACATCGCTTTCGTCAACGGCTGTAATAAAATCGACCGAATTTGACCCAAAATGCGTTCTGATCGTCTCAAGCACGTTGAAATCACGGTGATCGTCGGCTTCAACTATCATGACCACTCTCTTAACATCCGGAGCTATATGCAGTTTCTTGGCGCGGCTGTAAATATCGACTAAAAGAAGATTATCAAGAAGAAGATTCTTGATAAAATTATCTTTGTCGAAACGTTCCTTGTAGGCTACGATGAGGTTCTGGATCTGGAATGCGACCATCTTACCTATCATATATACGTCTTCACCCGTACCGCAGGCTATAAGAATATATTCCGGAGCGGATTCATCATATATCTTAAAATACGAATAACCCTGGATCTCCTGAGAGTCGGCCGGCGACTGTGCAAATTCTCTTGCCTGTCTTGATACGTCATTGAGTCCCGTCGTGGTAGATACGACTTCTTTACCGTCCGTATCCACAACACAAAGCTCAACTCTTGAAATAGCCTTTAATCCGTCAATTGTTCCCTGCAAAATCTGATTTGATATCATGCTGCTCCTGTCTTTTCATTGGACATTTTCACAATGAATATTTGCCGAAAAAGTAGGTTGTTTTTCCAATACAGACAATATTTTATAACATTTTACTTAAAAAGGCTATACTTTTATCGAACTTTTTTATGCAATATTTTTTCTTTTCAAATTTTTTTGTGCAAGTTTCACATTGAAAAGTTGTACAAAAACAAAAAAAGAAGCCTCAAAAGTGACTTCTTTTTACTTGTATTTATATTATCCTGATCGTTCCGCTTTCCGTTATTTCTATCTTCCGGTTTTTATAAAGGTGCCCGACAGCCTTCTTGAACTCATTCTTGCTCATTCCGGTTTCCCGCTTTATCACTTCCGGTGACGCCTTATCGGTAAACGGAAGTACACCGTCATAGGATTTAATAAGATCAAGTATGTCCTCTGCATCCTCTTCGATCTGAATATATGATTTTTCTCTTACACTTAAGTTTACTTTTCCGTCTTCACGAACGGATATTACTCTGGCTTCAACCGTGTCGCCTGGCTTAACATCTTTATAGAGTTCTTTTTTCGGGATAAGTCCCTGATACATATCGTCTATCGCCACAAATGCACCGAAATTGTCGCTTATCTCGTATACCGTTCCCGTCACACGGTCATCGGTCTTAATGCCTTCCGCAACCGGAAGATACGGATAAACCTTCATAGTGGCGGCAATCCTGCCCGACTTGTCTATATAAGGAGCGACCAGCACGCTTTCGCCCGCCTTGACCCTGTATGTCTGCTCGGCAAAAGGAAGAAGCAAATCTTTTTCAAGTCCCCAGTCCAGAAAAGCGCCTATCTTACCGACTTCCTTGACCGTAAGCTTAGCCGCTTTGTGAAGCGTAAGCTTTGGTTTTGCCGTCGTGGCGATAAGCCTGTCCTTTGAGTCCCTGTATATGAATACCTCTATCGAGTCACCGCGCTTAAAGCCGCTTGGGACCTGTTTCTTTGGCAAAAGAACATGCTCCGGAGCCTCCGTATTATCTTCCTTAAGATAAACTCCGAACTCAACTTCCTTTTCAAAAACAAGTGTCTGATATTCTGCCGTTTTGATCATTTTTACCTCGTGATTCCGTCCTGTGGTTAAAAGAAACATTGTTACTATATCCGTGAAGGGAATGAATGTCAATCTTTTTCCCAGATAGCATACAGAGTAATCCTGCCACCGTTTTGCGAAACCAGATTGCTTACACTTTCTTCATTTGCATATCCTGTACCGGTTCCGTTTGCTTTGGTATTCCATTCCACAAACCGGTATCCGTTTCTGGTAAAAGCATTTGCGGGAAGATCATATGTAACATCGTAGTTTTCTTTTAGCGATGCCATCGCACCCGTACCACCGTTTCGGTTAAATATAACAGAATAACTGTTAACCTGCCACTTTGCGTAAACAGTAGCCGCTTCTTCGGATCTTACAACTTTTGTTATTTTCCCTGCAGCGGAATAATCGCTGTCTTTAAACCATCCCTTGAAGGTATAGCCTGTCTTTACAGGGTTTTTGAGTACAAGATCGGATACAGCGGTATGATAATCGGTATTTGCTTCGTTATTGATGCCGCCGTCAAGATTATAATCCACATCATATTTATCTACTGTCCACTCGGCATAAAGTGTCACTGTCTTCTTATTTGCGGAAGCAATTCCGCTTACGGTACTTCCAAGATCAAAGTGAGTTCCGGTGCCGTTTGCTTTTGTATTATATCCCGTCAGAGTATAACCGTATCTTTCAAGTATTACCGTTTCGGAATCAGGAATATCAACTTCTTCCGTATAAGGTATATAATCTGAAGTTGGCGGTAGATTACCGCTTACTATATTTCCCCCGTTTTTATTGTAACTTATCTTATATACATTTTCCGTCCACTTTGCATAGAGCGTGACCTCGTCCTCGGATTTGTTGATCTTTGTTACCTTATTCGCAGCCGTAAAATCTTCGTCCGTATACCATCCCGCAAATGTATAGCCTTCTTTGACAGGATTCTTAAGCGTAACAACCGATACCGCCGTATGATGATCGGGATTAGCCGCGTTATTGGTACCGCCGTCAAGAATATAATTTACATCGTATTCATCTATTGTCCATTCGGCATACAGGGTTACGGTCTGCCTGTTTACCGAAGTCATACTGCTTTCGGTACTTCCAAGATCATAATGGATTCCGGTACCGTTAGCTTTTGTATTAAATCCCGTTAAAGTGTATCCGTATCTTTCAAGCGTTGCTACGGTTTCATCCGGAAGTTCAACATTGGCGGTATACAAATATTCCGAAGCTGCCGGCAAAGACCCTGCGGTAATCTTTCCGCCGTTTTTATTAAAAGCAACTTTATACTTGTTTTCTGACCATTTTGCAAACAGATCTTTGTCTTCGGTAACCTTACTTAATGAAGATATCTTTTTCCCTTCAAAAGCCGAATTTTCATACCATCCTTCAAATGTATAACCTTCCTTCTTCGGCGCCTTTAAAGATATTTTGCTTTCTACCGTACACTTATCGGGATTGGCCGTATTATCGGCATCCTCTGTGTTAATATACGTGATGACATGCTCATCGGCACTCCACTGTGCATACAGTGTTATGCTTCCGTTATTCTTGCTGACCAAAGAATTGACCGTTTCTCCACATAAATAAGCGTCACCCGTTCCGTTTGCCTTCGTGTT
>JAGCCY010000124.1 GCA_017651385.1 Lachnospiraceae bacterium | reverse complement strand
TATCTTCGATCGTATGCGGGATAAGGTCTTCAAGCGTTAAGCTCTCATAATCAAAACGTTCGTATTCAGCCTCGCCGGGTGTCCCGTTATCATCGATGACACCGCCTTCGGCCTCGATCTCTTCCTTGGTAAGTGCTTCTTCCTCTTCACGTCCGTTTTCTTTTACCGTTTCAAGCCAGTCCTTTAAATAAGTCTTGTTATACACAAGAACGCTGGTCTCAAAATAGAGAGGATAACCTATTATCTTGCCGTGGTAAGTCACCGAATCTATGGAAGACTGCGAAAAATGAGCCTTATTGACGGTTCCCGCCCTGTCTGTCTCCGAAGCAAGTCCCGCAAGATAAGCCTTCTCAAGTGCATCGTTTGTAAGCACATAAAGATCCGGGAAATTCTCGGCGGATACGGAAGCCGAATTAATATATTCAATGTACTCATCCGGTGCAACAAGCTGAGGAATGACTCTTACATCGGGATTTTTCTCATGGAAAGCAACGGCGGCACTTGTAAAGTAATCGGTAAACGTCTCGTCCGAGTACCATAAATACACCGTTTCAGTCTGATAATAAGACTGCTTTTCTTCTTCCTCGGCCTCTTCGTTGTTCTTGGCACCGAGATTGTATATTCCTATTACAAGTAACGCTATGATAAGTACCGCTACCAGTTTAAATCTAAATTTCATTTCGTTTCCTTTATAACCTGATCACAAAAATTAAAGGCAGTCCTTTAAAATACCTATCATTTCGTCAACATCTGCCTTTGAGATCACAAGCGGAGGCACGAACCTTATTATGTTCGTCCCTGCGTTGATAAGTACAAGGCCCTTTGACAGTGCCCTGTTTATTATATCACCAACCGGGTGGTCAAATTCAAGTCCCTGAAGAAAACCGAGTCCGCGATGATCGATAATGTCATCGTGTTCTTTCATGATCTTATCAAGTTCTTCATATAAATATGCGCCCACGTTTTTTACATTGTCAAGGATACCCGTCGACTCGTACATCGAAAGAACCTTGTCCGCAGCTGCTGCAGCCAGGGGATTTCCGCCGTATGTGGTGCCGTGGTCGCCTGCAACAAGAGAATGCGCTCCGACCTTTTCGCTCATCACGAACGCTCCTATCGGAACCCCGCAGCCAAGCGCCTTCGCAACGGTACATACATCGGGCTTAATACCGTATTTCTGCCATGCAAACATATATCCCGTACGGCCCATACCGCACTGGATCTCATCAAGGATAAGAAGGATATCCTTTTCATCGCAGAGTTTCCTTATCTTTGTGATAAATTCTTCCGTAGCCGGATAAATACCGCCTTCTCCCTGGACGGTCTCGAATAAGATCGCACAGGTCTTGTCGTTTACAAGTTTTTCCACGCTTTCATAATCGTTCATCTTCGCAAACTTTATGTTGCCGATACCCGGCTCAAAAGCCTCACGATATTTGGGATTTCCGGTCACGGAAAGCGCGCCCATCGTACGGCCGTGGAAAGAATGCTCCATGGCTATGATCTCATGATCGGTGCGTCCGTCCTTTAAATATGCATACTTTCTTGCAGTCTTGATGGCACCCTCGATCGCTTCGGCACCGGAATTGGTAAAGAACACACGGTCAAGGCCCGTGGCTTTTTTAAGTTTCTTTGCGGCCTCTATCGCGGGAACGTTATAGTAATAATTGCTCGTATGGATGATCTTATCGATCTGGGCTTTTAAGGCATCATTGTATTCTTTATTGTTGTAGCCGAAGGCAAATACAGAGATACCTGCCACAAAATCAAGGTATTCCTTGCCGTCAAGATCGTAAAGCCTTACTCCGTCGCCGTGATCGAACACAACGGGATAACGGTTATATGTATGAAGAAGGGCCGATTCGGCTTCTTCGATATATTCTTGCATTTTCATATATTAATCCTCATCACAGTGGAAACAGGTCCCTATTCCCTCATTTGTAAAGATTTCAAGCAGCAGACAGTGCGGGATACGGCCGTCCAATATATGGACACGGTTAACACCCTCTCTTATGGCTGAAGTACAGTTTGTAAGCTTGGGTAACATACCGCCGCCGATAACACCGCTCTCCATCAGTTCATCGGCTTCATCCGCCGTAAGTCTTGATATGAACGAAGACTTGTCGTTAAAATCTCTGTACACACCTTCAACATCGGTAAGGAATGCAAGCTTTTCGGCTTTTACAGCCTTAGCGATGGCACATGCGGCATCATCCGCATTTATATTATAGGAAGTAAAGTTATCGTCAAAACCTATGGGCGATACTATCGGAAGAAAGTCCTTTTCAAGAAGATCGAGAAGTATCTTTGCATTTACTTCGGTCACATTTCCCACATAACCTATGTCCTTGCCGTCCGAGTACTTCTTCTCGCATTTTAAGAGCCCGCCGTCTTTTCCGCTTATTCCGACAGCTTTTACTCCGAGTTCCTGAACCATCGTTACCAAAGATTTGTTGACCTTGCCCAGCACCATCTCGGCAATTTCCATTGTCTCATCGTCGGTAACACGAAGGCCGTTTACGAATTCGGGAGTCTTTCCTACTTTTTCGATCCACCGGCTTATTTCTTTTCCGCCGCCGTGCACGATTATGGGCTTAAACCCTACAAGCTTTAAAAGAGTAACATCCTTAATGACGTTTTTCTGAAGCTCCGGATTGCTCATTGCGGATCCGCCGTATTTGACAACTATTATCTTTCTGTTGAATTTCTGGATATAGGGAAGGGCCTCGATAAGGACCTCGGCCTTTTTAAGAAGCGCTTCCATTTCTTTGTTTTCCATCTTTAACTCCTGTAATCAGCATTTATTTTAACATAATCATATGTAAGATCGCATCCCCACGCGGTGGCTTTTGCATCTCCCTCGTTCATATCGATATAAACGGTCACGGCATCAGCCGAAAGGATCTTTGTGGCCTCGTCCTCGTCAAACGAAAGCGGAACACCGTGGTCAAATACCTTAAGCGTGCCGTTTGCACTCTTAAAATACAGCTCCACATCCGCCTCATCAAACTGCGCTCCCGAATAACCCATGGCACATAAGAATCGCCCGAAGTTTGCATCATTTCATATACAGCCGCTTTTGAAAGGTTTGAACCCACGACGCTTCTCGCCATAAGTTTTGCGTCTGCCTTTGATTTTGCGTTTACGACTGCTGCCTCGAAAAGCTTGGTGGCGCCTTCACCGTCGCCTGCCATACGTTTTGCAAGATATTCGCACACACTGTACACGGCTTCGTAAAGCTTATCGTAAGCTTCGCCTTTACCGGTTATCTCTTCGTTCCCCGCAAGGCCGTTTGCCATTATCAAAAGCGTATCGTTTGTGGATGTATCGCCGTCTACCGTTATCATGTTGAAAGTATCTTTCACCACATCGCTTAAGATTTCCTGAAGTGCGTTCTTTGACACATTCGCATCGGTACACAGAAAGCCCAGCATTGTGCACATATTGGGGTGGATCATGCCCGAGCCCTTGCTCATGCCGCCCAATGTGACTTTTTTATCTCCTATTGTAAAAGAAACCGCTATCTCTTTATTTACGGTATCCGTGGTCATGATGGCTTTGGATGCATCCGTGCCGGCTTCGATGCTTTCCGAAAGAAGCGGCGCCATAGCCTTTACGCCGTTTTCAAGCTTATCGACCGGAAGCTGCATGCCGATAACGCCCGTTGATGCAACGGCAACACCGTCTTTATCGACATTTAAAGCCTCTGAAACCGCCTTTGCGGTCTTCTCGCAGGCTTCATAGCCTTCCCTGCCTGTACAAGCATTTGCTATACCTGAATTGACCACGACCGCAGACATCTTTCTTCCGCTGTTTACAACAGCCATATCCCATTTAACGCATGCCGCCTTTACCACGTTGCTGGTAAACGTACCCGCACAGGTTGCCGGTACATCGCTTACGACCATTGCCATATCCGTACGGCCTTTGTATTTGATGCCCGCAGCGGTACATGCCGCCTTGTATCCTTTTGCACTCGTGACTCCGCCTTTAATAAGTTCCATCTATTTGTCCTCTTCGATAAATGCAATAATGTTTTCTTTATTTAAAGTAAAATCGTAATAGTTAAGATCCTCTCGCTTTGTCCAGCCTATGCTGTTCCAGAAAGCGTTTCCCACATCGTTTTTGGTAAATGCGATCAGCGATACCTTATTGATGTGTTCCTTTCTTAAAGCTTCCATGCAAAAGACGACCATGCTCTTTCCGATGCCGTGACGTCTTTTATCCTTTTGAACGCACACATGATATAAGCATCCGCGCCTTCCGTCGTGGCCGCATAATATCGCGCCGACGATCTTTCCGTCCTGTTCACATACAACGCTTGTTGTGGGGTTTCTTTTAAGGAAGTGATCCACTCCTTCTCTTGAATCGTCTATACTTCTTATGGCAAATCCGTTTATCGAACTCCATAATGCATATACGGAATCGTAATCTTCGATCGTCATTGTACGGACTGTATAATCTGACATATTTCCCTTTCTGTACACGTGGTCGTATATCCTGAAACAGTATACACCACTTTTTTCTTTTTTAATATAGGTAATTTCCCGTGGGGGAGTTGTGCATAACTATACATCCAAAATGTATATTATGCAAGTATAATGTATAATTTTGTGCATATTGATGTATAAATATGAATTTTTATTCGTTTTTTTGTACTTGCATTTGATAATCTTCGGCTGTATAGTGTTACATAAAAGAACACGACAAATGTCATAATGACAGGCCGTTTTGGCGGCTGAACAATAAAGGAGATCTTAAATATGAAAGAAAAAGTTATTCTTGCTTACTCGGGCGGACTTGATACGACAGCTATCATTCCGTGGCTTAAAGAAAATTTCGATTACGAAGTTATCTGCGTTTGCGTTGACTGCGGTCAGGGCAACGAGCTTGACAATCTTGAAGAACGTGCCAAGTACTGCGGCGCAGAAAAGCTTTACATCGAAAATGTTATCGATGAATTCGCCGATGAATACATCGTTCCCTGTGTACAGGCTCACGCAGTATATGAAAACAAATACTTACTCGGAACTTCAATGGCGCGTCCTTTGATCGCAAAGAAGCTTGTCGAGATCGCACGCAAGGAAGGTGCGACAGCCATTTGCCACGGTGCGACCGGTAAAGGTAACGACCAGATCCGTTTTGAGCTCGGCATCAAAGCTCTTGCTCCCGATCTTAAGATCATCGCAGCATGGAGAAATGAAAAGTGGACACTCGATTCCCGTGAATCCGAGATCGAATACTGCAAACAGCACGGTATAGATCTTCCGTTCTCGGCAGACAATTCATACAGCCGTGACCGTAACTTATGGCATATAAGCCATGAAGGTCTTGAACTTGAAGATCCCGCAAACGAGCCCAACTACGATCACCTCCTTGTACTCGGTGTTTCTCCCGAAAAGGCCCCCGAAGAAGGCGAATATGTATCCCTTTCGTTTGAAAAGGGCGTTCCCGTAGCGATCAACGGTGTTAAGAAGAAGGTTTCCGATATCATCGCAGACTTAAACGTACTCGGCGGCAAGCACGGTATCGGTATCATCGATATAGTTGAAAACCGTGTCGTAGGCATGAAATCAAGAGGCGTGTACGAAACACCCGGCGGAACGATCCTCTACGAAGCTCATCAGCAGCTTGAGGAACTTATCCTTGACCGCGACACATATCGCGAAAAAGAAGAAATGGGTAATAAATTCGCTCAGATCGTATACGAAGGAAAGTGGTTTTCACCTCTCCGCGAAGCTGCACAGGCATTTATCGAGAGCACTCAGAAGTATGTTACCGGCGAAGTTAAGTTCAAGCTTTACAAAGGTAATATCATCAAAGCCGGAACAACTTCTCCTTACTCACTTTACAATGAAAGCATCGCTTCCTTTACAACAGGCGACCTTTACGATCATCACGATGCCGAAGGCTTTATCAATCTCTTCGGTCTTTCCACCAAGGTTCGCGCAATGAAGCTTAAGGAGATCGGCGAACTTAAATAACACAGGTTTCGGGGTAATATATGGTAACGATCACATGGATAATCTCATATCTCGTCGCAGTCAACCTTATAGGTTTTCTTGTGATGGGCATGGACAAGGCCAGAGCCAAAAAACACGCCTGGCGCATTCCCGAATCGGTCCTTTTCTTTGTGGCGGTCATTTTCGGAAGCTTAGGCTCGATCGTCGGGATGTATGTGTTCCGCCATAAGACAAGACACAAAGCTTTTAAATGGGGCATGCCGATAATACTGATACTCCAGATCGCTCTGGTATTGTTCCTCATCTTTTATCCGGGACTTAATATTGAGATAATGTAAAAGAAAAAAGCGGGTCGTCCGATACTGACGATCCGCTTTATGTTTCATAAACTTAAAATGTATTTTATACTTCTGCGATAACTTCTATCTCACAGAGCACGTTCTTGGGCAATGTCTTTACGGCAACACAGCTTCTTGCGGGCTTTGATACAAAATACTTTGCATAAACCTCGTTGAACGTTGCAAAATCACCCATGTCGGCGAGGAAACAGCTTGTCTTTACGACCTTTTCATAACCTGTGCCGGCTGCCTTAAGAAGCTCGCCTATATTCTTGCACACAAGTTCTGTCTGCTCCACTATACCGCCTTCAACTATAGCGCCGGTCGAAGGCACGATCGCGATCTGACCCGATGCAAACACAAGATTGCCTGTTACGATGGCCTGTGAATAAGGTCCTATTGCCTGAGGTGCATTATCTGTGTGAATTACTTTCATGGTTCATCCTCCTTAAATTCCACTGTGACATAATAGCCACGTTCGTTTTCGATCACATCTTTTACGATCCCTCTCTGGATATAAGCCTTTTTGTAAAGGGAACGTTTCCCGACATTGCAACTGCCGGATTGATTATATAATAATAGTTACTCGGAAGGACTCCCTCGGTTATCGTAACGGCATCTCCCGCCTTAACCTGACCGGGCCTTTCCATCTTAAACTCCATGGTTCTCATAACATAACTCTTCTGCGCCCCGCCATAACCGCCCGAACATTCGCAAAAGCGCCCCGCATAATCACGTGGCAGCCCGCTATGTTGCATAGCATGGCGGCTCATCCGCTTCGCGGATTACGCGCTCCCGCATTCTGCGTGGCTATTTACTATTCACAGAACCGCCCGAACATTCGCAAACGCGCCCCGCCCTACTTAGTGGCGGCTCCACTATACCACGGGGCGGTTCATCCGTTTCGCGGATTCCGCGCTCCCGCGTTCTGCGTGGCGGGCAATCCGCGAAGCGGATGACTTTTGCTCATTGAGGGGCGGTTCCTGCTTCGCAGTCCCCATAAACGATAAGAAAATCTTTCGCATGCGAGCATGCAATGATTTTCTTATCGTTTATGGGCTGTGAATAGTAACACTGTGAACAATTTTATCATAACTCCTTGTAAGTTTGAAGTTTTTTGTTTATTATTAATATTAGCAAATTATTAAAAACGTATGCCTGTCGGCAAATAAATACACACGGGGTATTATATAATGTTCAAGGTTATTGCGGTAGATGACGAGCAGAACGCTCTTAACAGATTTGAAAGACTTATTTCACAGGACAGTCGCCTTACATTGCTTTCAACTTTTACCAAGCCCTTGGAAGCACTTGAATATGCAAAGAACAATCATGTGGATATCGCATTTCTCGATATAGAAATGCCCGGTATGACAGGTCTTGAACTTGCCGAATCTTTAATGGATTATAATCCCTATATCGAGATCGTATTTGTTACCGCCTACAACCAGTATGCACTTGAAGCTTTCAGAGCTCATGCGACCGGTTATCTTTTAAAGCCGCTTTCACGCGAAGATTTCACAGCTCAGATAGATATCATGGAGAAAAAGCTTTCCAAAGAGCGTATTCCCAAGGACGACATGCTGTATGTAAGCTGTCTTGGTTCATTCTCCATAAGAAGAACACCCGAAGAAGGCGAAAATATCCGTTTCCGTACATCAAAGGCCGAAGAACTTTTAGCCTTTCTTATCCATTCCGAAGGACGTTCCCGTTCCAAGGATATGATACTTGACAGTCTCTGGCCGGATGCCGATCTTGATAAAGCGGCCAATAATTTCCGTGTAACCTGTACATATATCCGTAACACCCTTGCGGATCTCGGTTATATTGATATCCTTCTTCGCGATCATGACGATTACAGCGTTAATATTTCAAGGATCAAGTGCGATTATATAGAGTTCCGTAAAAAGGTCAATAACATCAGTGAACTTTCGTTAAGCGAAGCGCAGGCCGCTATCGCTCTTTACAAGGGTCCCTATCTTGAAAACCGTTTCTATGACTGGGCCGAAGATGCGAGAGGCTGGCTGGAGAACCGTTATGTGGAACTTTTGTATCGTGCCGCAAGTCTTTGTGTCGAGGCAGATAAGATCGATAATGCCATTATCAATTATGAAGCCATTCTTTCGATCGACCTTTACGAAGAGAATGCGATCAAAGAAGTTATCAAGTTGAAGGCTCTTAAGCTTCCGCCTTCGGCAGTTAAGGAATATTACAACAGATACTGCAATCTTCTTTACGAAGAGTACGGTTCGGAGCCCTCAAGAGAACTTAAAGATTTAATGAAGAATTTCTGATCATTATATCAGGGGAGTTGTTATGCATACTTTGCTTCGCGCATTCTGCGTTGCTGCGTGTATTTTCACGGGGCTTTACTATCTGCTCCTGTTCAGATTCTATAATAATTTAAAGAAAACTCTTTGGTTTCCCGTTCTCTGTATTACACTGGCATTCAGTATAATACAGCAATTCGCTCTTACTCCGTATATCATTCTGCGGCCGAACGCAAATTTCGGTATTACCGACAATTTATTTCTTTTTACTTTTAATCTTTCTTCCCTGACGATGAATTTATATAACGGGAATATGATCTCCGACGGGAAGAATATCTATTACAAGATCTTCAATTACTTTACTCTCGCATTTTCGATAGTATGTATGCTCTTACCGGGGCACTTAACGGCTTATGCCTATGTGCTTACCGTTATCGTAAGTGCCATCGCCTATATATACGGTCTTTATGCTTCCTTTAAGATGTACAATACGGTTTCAAAAACCTATATATACGGTCTTATTTCACATACCCTTCTTTTAACGACGCTTGTCCCTTCGATCATTCTTTTTATAAGCCATACGGAATTCATAAGCTTCCGCGTGATCGTTATCCCAGTGTATCTGGGGCTTAACGTTTTGATGCTCACGCTTCAGTACAGGCAGTCCATTTTCCGCACCAAAAAACTTGCCGATTCACTTTCGGCCGCAATCGAAAAGATCAATCACTCCGACAATGCACTTCAGTGTACACAGCTTAAATCCGATTTTTTATACAGGACACTGGATCTTATAAAAGAAAAATGCGATACCGATTCGTTTACCGCAGAAGAGCTTACAATAGCCTTATCCAAGTTTCTAAGGCATACTCTCAATTTCCAGCAGTTAAAAGGCACGGTTCCGTTATCGAATGAACTGGAACTTACAAAAGCTTTTATAACCATCGAGCGGGAAAGACATCCCGATATCACATTCAAATACGAATTACCCGCGGAGCTTCCCGAGATAAATATCCCTCCGCTTTCAATACAGCCGCTTTTTGAAAACTCGATCGAATATGCGTTTTCGGACGGCCGAAAAGAAAAAAGTATTACGCTTTCCGTTTATAAGGAAGCGGAGCATTACAAGGTAGAAGTCTACGATAACGGAAAAGGAATGCCTCCCGAGGAGCTTGCGGGGCTTCCCGATGCTTTCCCGTATACCGCAAGAGTGGGCTTATACAGCATAAACAGGCGGCTTATTGCCTTATTCGGAAAGGGACTTGATATCAAAAGCGCTCCCGAACTAGGCACTTCGGTCTCTTTTACCGTACCTGTGGTAAATGAAACGGGGGTGACGGCATGAAGCACATAAAATCACCTGTTCTTCGATATCTTATATATTCGCTTTTGCCGATATCTCTGTTTTTCGGACTTTATATAGCAAATATAATCCTTCAGCCCAAGGTGTTAAAACTCTCGACCGTAACCGAAAGTAACAAAAACGAGGATTTTAATCCTTCAAAATATTACTATTTAAGCGGTGATATGGAGTGTATCCCTCACAGGATACTTGCTCCGAAGCTTATCGGAGACAACCCGTCCGAAAGTTTTACGATAAAATCCTTAAGCGAGATCAGGCAGAGGGATTGTCTTATCGGAAACGATTATGTGGCAACGGTGAGGTTTTTCATAGAATTACCCGCACAGTACGAATATGCCATGCTTTTCCCCGGTGAATTGTGCGAATACATAATCTATTCGAACAGGACCACCACCAAATATTCCACTACATTTAAGTCGGATAATCCCGTATATCCTTCTCCGGCTGTTATTAACCTGCCCAAATCCGATGACGGCAGATACGAAATAGTTATCTATGCAATAACCCCGGAATCTTCATCCGGCTCCACAAAAGATACGATCCTTTTCGGTACAAAAGACCGTATAGAAGGGATACGGAATTTAGGACTTAACACTTCCATAGTGATCTTTTCGTCCATGTCGATAACCATACTTTTCTGCCTTATCCAGTTATTGGCCATGCGAAAAGAAAGACTTCTTCCTTCGTTTATCTTTTTGGCGCTTGCCTTGATGACGAGGACGGTATTTGTGGATGATGTCATAATCATGAATTATATCCCGCACCTTCAGTATCAGCTCGGAACGGTAATAAAGAGTCTTACTATCCCGCTCATCCTTTTGGCTCTTTTATACCACGAATATTGTATGTTCCCCAAATACTTTGACAAGGTGCCCTCTTTTGTGGTGTGCTTCGCACAGCTGATACCTTTGCTTAATTCGCTGACGCTGAGGGCCTTTCCTTTTATCGATAAACTTACATATTTTGTATACGCCCTTCCGCTTATATACTGCGTGATAATCTTACTTAAAGCCAACCAGGATAACCTTCCCGACAACGAACTTTTCGGCCTTGGCATCTCTCAGGTTGTGGCCGCGTGCGCAGCGGAACTTGTATGTTCATTTATGGCAATGGGTACAAGATACACGTTTATCTACGCCTTTTTGACCTTTGCGATCGTGGAAATGGTCGTACTTGCGCGAAGGTACGCCAAACAGAAGGATTCGGAGATCTACTATACCGAAGAGCTTAACAAAACCCTCGAAGCAATGCAGGCTTCCGAAAATGCATTCTTAAATGCCCAGATGAAGCCGCACTTTTTGTACAATACATTAAATACGATAGCGGACCTTTGTGTTACCGATCCCGAAAAGGCCAAAAATCTTATCTCGTCGCTTAAGGATTACTGCCGTCTTATCTTAAGCATCGACAACATGGATAAGACCGTTCCGCTCCAAAGAGAAATGGAACTTGCAACGGCATACACAAATATTGAAAAAGAACGCTTCCCGTCCATCAATTTCTATACAGACTTTCCGATAAGGATGCCGAAAGTCAATATGCCGCCGTTAACCTTGCAGCCCCTTATCGAAAATGCCATAAAACACGGAGTCCGAAAGAACGATAAGCCCGGAGTCGTGACACTTCGTATAAGGGAATCGTTCGATTCCGTAACCTTCTATGTGAGCGATAACGGTGTCGGAATGGACGAAGAAACAATGGGAAGGCTGTTCGAGCAGCCTAAAGAAAACAAGAGCATAGGCGTATACAACATAGATAAACGACTTAAAAACTTATATAATTCGGGTCTCGAAGTCGAATCCACCATAAACTTAGGTACCTGTATAAGCTTTACGGTTCCCAAATGATAAAGGCGGCAGTTAACTGCCGCCTTGTTCTTTACATTTTTCTTTCCGCATCTTCCAGAGAAGAATATCCGTACATCTTTACACTGTTTTTCATGATCTCTTCGGTTACATTTACGCCTTTGTTTTCAAGATCCACGATATATCTTGCATAAAGTTCGAGCATCTTGTCGGAATAAGTGCTTATCTCGCCCCGGAGATAGGTCTCGTAAGAAGTATCATAAGGAAGATCCTCGTCGGTGTGCACGGTTCTGGCCCTGCCCGATAACTTAGGATATTTTATTGAAAATTCCTCGCGTCTTTTTACCTGCATTGCCACAACGGCTTCTATGATATCCGACTTTTCTTTTGTTATTTCAGGGAAGTTGTCTTTTATCTTTTCGTATTCTTCGGGTGCCGTGCTTATCATCATACGACCGTATTTCTCGGTTATCAAGTTATGGCCGAGTCTGTATTCTCTGTCAAAGTCGTAAAGATACTGCATGAGCATTTCTCTGTTCCAGGTAAGATACTGGCTTTTTCGCATGATCTCAAAGGTAAAATAATCATCCTGGCAATACGCTCTTCCGCCTTCGTTTTTCACCTTGTCAAAGGCTTTAAATTCATACTTTGTGACCTTGTCGGCAAGTTCTTCGATACTGTCCTGTGCGATCCCTGCCTTAAACAATAATTCCTGCGTATGATGATCGAGATAATCGTCTATATCGCTGATAAAACCGCAAAACCGATACTTTTCCTCAGTATTTGAAAAAACAAAATCATC
>JAGCCY010000123.1 GCA_017651385.1 Lachnospiraceae bacterium | reverse complement strand
TTTCACAGTTGTTAAGAGGCTTTACAAAGATCGTAAAGACTATGGATGTGATCACTATACCCGATATAGCCGCAGCATCCGAAAAGGCTGTAGAGACAGCGTACAAGGCTGTTATGAAGCCCAAGGAAGGCACGATTTTAACGGTTGCCAAAGGTGCATCCGAAAAGGCAAGAGAGCTCGCCGATAACGGATGCGACGATCTTGATACATTTATAAAAGAAGTTATCGAATATGCGGAAGTCGTTCTTTCAAAGACTCCCGATATGCTTCCTGTATTAAAGCAGGCAGGAGTTATCGATTCCGGCGGACAGGGTCTTGTATGTGTCCTTAAGGGTGCATATGATGCATTTTTGGGTAAGGAAGTCGATCTCAGCTTCTTTAAAGAAGGAAGCGACAAAGAAAACGCATCAGATGCGGTCGAAGAGATCAAATTCAGTTACGATACCGAATTTGTGATCGTACCCGATAAGGTATTCAATGTTAAGCATGAGCTTGATTTCAAGGCATTCCTTGAATCGATCGGTGATTCGATCGTGATCGGTGCCGATGACAATATCGTTAAGGTCCATGTCAACACGAACGATCCCGGACTTGCACTTCAAAGAGGTTTAAAGTACGGTGTTCTTTCCAATATAAAGGTAGAGAATCTTAAGATCGAATCGGTTGAAGCGCTTACAAAGAAACAGGAAAACAAAACTGTTGAAAAGGAAGAAGCAAAGCAGGATACCGAGGCCAAAGAATTCGGATTTATTGCGGTATCGGCAGGTGAAGGTCTTTCAACAATATTCAGCGAACTCGGCTGCGATATGATAATCGAAGGCGGACAGACCATGAATCCTTCAACGGAAGATATGGTAAATGCCTGTGCCAAGGTTAACGCAAAGACGATCTTCATCCTTCCGAACAACAAGAATATCATAATGGCTGCAAATCAGACCGTTTATCTTGTTGAAGACAAGAAGGTTGTTGTAATACCCACAAAGACCATACCCCAGGGTATCACGGCTCTCATCAACTTCAATCCCGAGGCTGATATTGAGGCAAACACCGAGAACATGACAGATTCACTTGCAACGGTCAAGACCGGTCAGGTTACATATGCCGTAAGAGATACAAAGATCGACGATAAAGACATTAAGCAGGGCGATTTCATGGGAATAGGCGACAGAGGACTTTTGGCTGTCAATGCTGACATGAACGAAGCTACCTGTGAGATGATCGAGGAACTGGCATTATCGGATGAGCCTTCGGAACTTATAACGATCTATTACGGATCCGATGTAAGTGAAGAGACGGCGGGGGAGGTTGTTAATTTTGTAAACGAAAAATTCCCCACGATCGATGTCGAGCTTCAGTACGGCGGACAGCCGATCTATTACTATATCGTTTCTGCGGAATAAATTTTGAGCAAAGTCCCCGGCTTTTGCCGGGGATTTTTTAAAAAGCAGGCTTATATGAATCTTAAATCGGATATTTCTTCAGTTAAGGGTGTCGGCGCCAAAACAGCGGAAGCTTTTTACAAAGCAAATATTAAAACGGTAGAAGATCTGATCCGCCGTTTTCCCAGAACCTATGAAAAATTCGAAAATATCGTTTGTGTAAAAGACATTCTCGTAAATGAACGGAATGCTGTTTTTGCATGTCTTTATACCGATGCAAAGATCATCCGTTATTCCAATAAATCGGTCGTGACCGTTTATGCAAAAGATGTAAACGGTGACGTTCTTGAAGTCAAATTCTTTAATGCTCCTTATCTTTTAAAAACATTAAAAAAGGGTTCCTTCTACGTATTCAGAGGTTTCGTCAAAAAGATCGGCGAAAAATATTCCATGTCACAGCCCAAAATGTATAAAAAAGAGGATTATTTAAAGATCGAGGGCAAGATAGGACCCATATATTCGCAAGCCAAGGACCTTTCGGGCAACAAGATCGAAAAAACGGTAAAAGAAGTTATCGATCTTACACGATATATCGATGATTATCTTTTTGACAGCGAGATAGACGATCTTAAGCTCTATCCTCTGGCTGAGAGCTTTAGGTCCATTCACTTTCCCAAAGACGACAACGAACTTTATTTTGCAAGACGAAGACTTGTTTTTGAAGAATTCCTTGATTTTTATCATATGATAAGATCCGATGAGGCTTTAAGCTTAAGAATAGAAAACGATAAGCCCTTTATCGAAGTTGCCGATCTTAGACTGTTTGAAGAAAAGCTTCCTTATAAACTTACAAATGCCCAGAAAGAAACGATCAAAGATATCGTAAACGATATGACGGGCCCGTATCTTATGAACAGGCTTATACAGGGCGATGTCGGAAGCGGTAAGACTGTTGTCGCGATAATGGCTCTGCTTCTTTGTGCTGCCAACAATGCGCAGGGAGCGTTGATGGCGCCCACGGAAGTATTGGCGGTCCAGCATTTTGTTAATGTGAAAAAGTTCTGTGAAGAATGCGGTCTTTGCATAAAGCCGGTGCTTTTGACCGGTAAGATGCCCGCAAAAGCCAAAAAGGAAGCGCTAAGTCTTATCAAAAGCGGCGAATGCAATGTTGTCATAGGAACCCATGCGCTGTTTGAAGAAGGAGTTGAATTTAACGATCTGAAGCTTGCAATAACCGACGAACAGCACAGGTTCGGCGTCAATCAGCGTGAAGCGTTCAGGGATAAAGGTCTTATGCCGCATCTTCTTGTAATGAGCGCTACTCCGATCCCGAGAACTCTCGCGATGGTAATGTACGGAAACGTTGATATCAGTATAATGAACGAACTTCCAAAAAACAGGATACCGATAAAAAATGCCGTTGTTGCCGGTTCATATATGAAAAAGAGCCTTGAATTCATAGAAAAGGAAGTAGCGGCAGGGCATCAGGCTTATGTGATCTGTCCGATGATCGATGAATCGGAAGAAGACAACTTTAATCTTAAAAACGTGACTTCTTTTACCGAAGAACTTAAAGAATATTACGGTGAAAGAGTCAGAGTCACTTGTCTTCACGGCAAGATGAAAGCCGATGAAAAGAACCGTATAATGGAAAACTTCAAAGCGGGTAACTTTGATGTGCTCGTATCCACCACTGTGATCGAAGTCGGCGTGGATGTTCCGAATGCCACGGTAATGCTTATAGAAAACGCCGAACGATTCGGTCTTTCACAGCTACATCAGTTAAGAGGCCGTGTCGGACGAGGAGACGCACAGTCGTACTGCATACTTATGAGTGACTCAAAGAATGAGGAGACGATCAAACGTTTAAAGGTTTTAAACGAGACAAACGACGGTTTTTTGATAGCCAAAAAGGATATCGAACTTCGCGGTCCGGGCGAGCTGAACGGGCTCAGGCAGAGCGGAGAATTAAGCTTTGCTCTGGGTGATATCTTAAATGATTCGGACGTGCTCATGAGCGTAATCGATAATTATGAAAATCTTAAGGAAAGACTAATAGGGAGAGAGGTCCGTGCTATTGACTTTAGGACGATATAAAAGTAAAATGTGTAATGTTGTCACAAGATAATAAAAGGAGAATTGACTTGAGCAAGGTTGCCATTATAACGGACAGTAACAGCGGTATAACACAGGAAAAAGCCAGAGAAATGGGAGTTATCGTTATACCGATGCCATTTACCATAGATGAAGTTGAATACGAAGAAGATATCAATTTAAGCCAGGAGGAGTTTTACCAAAAACTCTTAAATGACTGTACCATTAAAACAACCCAGCCCAGTCCTCAGACAGTCATGGAGTATTGGGACAAGGCGCTCACCGAATACGATGAGATCGTGCATATTCCCATGTCGAGCGGACTTTCGGGTTC
>JAGCCY010000122.1 GCA_017651385.1 Lachnospiraceae bacterium | reverse complement strand
TACAGGCTTTAAGTATATCGGTGAGCAGATCAAAATCTTTGAGCAGACCGGTTCCAACAATTATGTATTTGGTCTTGAAGAAAGTTACGGATGTCTTGCAGGTACACACGCAAGAGATAAGGATGCGATCGTGGCCGTTATGTGTCTTTGCGAAGTTGCGGCATGGTGTAAGTACAATAACATTACCCTCTGGGATCAGATGCTTAATATATATAATGAATACGGCTTCTTTAAGGAAGATCTTTATACCATAACGTTAAAGGGTATTGACGGATCGGAAAAGATCCGTGAGATGATGGAGAAGTTAAGAAAGAATCCTCCCAAGGCATTCGGCGATCTTAAAGTTCTTTCGTTCAGGGATTACGAAAAGAACACGATCACCGATATGGCTACGGGAAAGGTTACAGAGACCGGACTTCCCAAGTCTAACGTACTCTATTTCGATCTTGAGAATAATTCATGGTGCTGTGCCCGTCCTTCGGGAACCGAACCCAAGATCAAGTTCTACATGGGTGTAAAGGGCACATCTTTGGAAGATGCCAAAGAAAAGGTCAATAAGCTTACAGAGGAACTTAAGGCAGTTTTATAAAGAAAAGGCCGGTTTATGGGAAATATAGATAAGACCGTTGCATATCTTGTGCGAAACGGAATAGTGAATACTTATTATGCAGTAAAGGAACGTCTTTTGGAAACAAAAGGCGTTCCTTATGATTATGCAAAACCGGCAGAAGAGATATTAAAACAGCAGCGCGAGGCCTCAAAGAATCCTCCGGTCTTAATAAGCATACTCGTACCCGTATACGAGACACCGGAAAGATTTTTAAGGGAACTTATAGATTCCTGCCTTGATCAGACGTATCCGGGTTTTGAACTTGTACTTGCGGATGCATCTTTAAGCGCAGACCCTCAAAAGGTAATAGAAAGCTATAACGATGAGCGTATTAAATATGTGCGTTTAAATGAAAATAAGGGTATATCCGCCAATACAAACGAAGGGTTAAAACACGTTTCCGGAGAGTATACGGCACTGGTCGATCATGACGATCTTATTACCGAGGATGCCTTATTTGAAGTTGTCGCATGTATATTAAAAAGCCGCGCAAAGGGAGTGAATCCCGTACTTATCTATTCCGATGAAGATAAGTGCGACGGTGAGGGAAAACATTTTTTTGAGCCAAATATTAAATCTGAATTTAATTTAGACAGACTTTTGTCCAATAACTATATATGCCACTTGTCCGTGTTTGAGACGGGAATCCTTAAGGAAACCGGTTTTAGACCCGAGTTTGACGGAGCTCAGGATCATGATGTGATCTTAAGGGTTGCGGGTAAAGTGATAAATGATGCAAAGGCAGTACCGATATGCCATATCCCAAAGGTTTTATACCATTGGAGAAGTCACGAACATTCCACATCCACAAATCCCTCGAGCAAGTATTATGCTTACGAAGCGGGTAAAAGAGCTGTTTCCGAATATACGGGCACAGAAGTTAAAGACACAAAGCACCTCGGCTTTTATCATGCCGAGTATAATGAAAAGCTTTTTAAGTTGCGTCCCAAGATCGGAGCAGTGGGAGGCTTCATTTCGGAACACGGTAAAATAACAGGCGGAGTTTATGATCCTTCCGGAGAAGTTTTTTGCCAAAACATGAATAAACATTTTTCGGGGCCGAATCATTCTGCCGATTCCACAGCGTCTGTCTATGCTTTGGACATAAGAAATCTTACACCCAATCCGAAACTTTCAAAACTCTACGGTGAGGCTTTATACGGCTATGTAAGCGAAGTTTGCAAAATTAAATCAAAAGATCTTGAAAGCAAAAGATCGATCTTATGGAAGTGGAATAAATTTTTTGCCGAGAAAGCGCACGAGTCGGGATATACTTTTTTGTTCGATCCCGAATACGATAAGGGTAAAGATTACGGTTATCCGATAAATGACGGGACTCTTCCCGTATCTGTTGTAATACCGAATTATAACGGGATAGATTATCTTAAACCGTGCCTTGACAGCATTTATGCTTCGGATGACCTGCCTTTTGAGATCATTGTGGTGGATAACGGCTCTTCCGACAACAGTCCGGCTTATATAAAGGAAAATTATCCCGATGTTTTCCTTATAGAACATGGGGAAAATCTGGGCTTTACCGGCGCGGTTAATCACGGTATCGCTGTATCGGCAATGCCGTATGTTTTTTTATTAAATAACGATACTACCGTTGAAAAGGATTGTATTTTGAATTTGTATAAAGCCATGTCCGAAGATAAAAGGATATTCTCGGCAGGGGCGCTTATGCTTTCAATGGACAAGCCGGAGATTATCGACAATGCGGGAGATTCCTATAATCTTCTTGGTTACGCACGTTCAAAAGCAAGCGGTAAATCTCGATTTAACACAAAATTTTCGGAAAACAGAGCTGTTTTTTCATCCTGTGCGGGTGCGGCAATGTATAACCGCGATGCATTAAGATCACTGGGGCCTTTCGACGACAGACATTTTGCTTATCTTGAAGATGTCGACATGGGATACAGGGCAAGGATATACGGATATAAGAACATAAATGTGTCTTCCGCGGTGGTATTTCATAAAGGAAGCGCATCATCGGGTTCGAAGCATAATGCTTTTAAGGTATCGCATTCTTCGCAGAATGCCATGCTTGTGGCATTTAAGAACCAGCCGTTTTTACAGTTTATTTTTAATCTTCCGTTCATATTGTGCGGAATAATCATAAAAAGTGTGTTTTTTTCGGTAAAAGGACTGGGAGGACACTATATAAAAGGTACATTTAGAGGGATAGGTATGTCTTTGTCAAAAAACGGGATAAAACATCATGTGAGATTCCGCTTTAAAAACATGTGGAATTACCTTAAAATACAGTGCTGGATCATAAGATCAACGCTGTGATCTCATTAGTACCTTTTTCCCACATTTACCTTAAAAAAATCTTAATTTGTATTTTGCGCAACGCTATTGTAGATTTAAATAGGTAACGTGCGTAAGGAGGCATTGGGTTTTGATTAAAGACAACGAGAGATATTTTAACAGACTCAGGCTTATTATCGATGCAATTATTACGGTCGGTTCATATATTCTCGCATGGTATATAAAGTTTAAGAGTTTTTTTGCCGTAGAGGAAAATGTCGGACGTCTGTCCGATGAAACATACCTTAGTGCTTTATGGGCCATAGTACCTGCATATCTCTTTTTGTATTACTTTTTCAAAACATATACACCGAAGCGCGGCCTTAAGTTTTCAAGCGAGGTTGCGGGCATTGTAAAGACAAATGTTGTCGGTGTTGCTGCATTTATCATCGTTTTGTATATCATCAACCAGCCGGACTTCTCGCGTTCGATGATATTCATTTTCGCAGCCTTTAATACCGTGTTTACCATTCTCGGACATCATATTGTCAAGAGAGTTTTAAATGCTTTAAGAAAGCGCGGTTACAATGCAAAATATGTTATCCTGGTCGGATATTCGCGTACCACGGAAGAGTATATAAACAGGATAATCGCCAATCCCCAATGGGGTTATGTTGTAAGAGGGATACTTGATGATGAGGTTCCGATAGGGACCAGTTACAAGGGCATCAAAGTTGTCGGCCATATCGATAACTTAAATATGATACTTGAGAACAGCCGGCTTGAAGAGATAGCCATTACAATAGCTCTTAAGGATTACAGCCGCCTTGAAAAGATAGTCGATCTGTGTGAAAAATCCGGTGTGCACACCAAATTTATCCCGGATTACATGAGTATCATCCCCTCGAGCCCTTATACCGAGGATATTCAGGGATTATCGGCGATAAATATCCGTTATGTACCGCTTTCAAATACATTTAACCAGATCATTAAGAGATTTTTCGATATTCTGGTTGCCGCGATCGGTATCGTGATCACGTCCCCGATCCTGCTTGTTTGTGCCATCCTTGTGAGAAGTTCAAGCGAAGGCCCGGTTATTTTCAAGCAGGAACGTGTTGGTCTTCACAATAAACCGTTCAATATGTATAAGTTCCGTTCC
>JAGCCY010000121.1 GCA_017651385.1 Lachnospiraceae bacterium | reverse complement strand
TCGGGTCAGCAGATAAACGATGGTAAAAATGCCGGTAAGTCCCCATATGGCGATCCCGATGATCTAAACGTTCATCATGAAACCGGATGCCATGCAAAAGAAGATGATGTCTGCCCGGGCATTCTTTCTTAAAGCAAGTTTTTTGGCAGCCCGAATGGCAAACAGCATACATGTCATTACAAGCCCCATAAAAACAATATCTTTGTCGTTAAAGTGTCCTTCTCCGAAAAAGCGGGGAGTAAAAAAGTAAAAAAGCATTCCCGCTACAGATATCGGAAAAGATCCGTAAATTTCGTAAAGCAGAAAAAATACTACGATAACACTTAAGAAAAAAAGACAGAAGGTATAACTGTGCCAGGCATATACCAATGCTGCTTTGTCGTCATGAAACATTTTGTATAAAGGAATAAATGCATAATACGGCGCACACCCATGATCTTTTTCGAAGTTTTCACTGATCGGAATTATTCCGGACTCATCGGCCCAATTTCTCGGTGCACTGCCTTCGGGAAACAGTCTCTGGGCATATTCGACCCAGTTAGACTCAAGGATGAATACAGCGTAAGGCTCATCCCATGACCGTCCGTATTCTTTGGTATTTGAAATTCCGTATATGAACAGCATGATAAAAAGAAAAATAATTGCCGCGTAAGCAGCCTTGCCAACTTTAGATTTGGAAGTCATTTTATTCTCCGGATAACTGTGTTTGCGACGTTTTGACAACTTTGCCTTCAGTATTATAATATTTGTTTTAAATGAGTGTCAAATCATATGTTTGTGTATAAAAATGGGGAGAAATAAATGGGAAGAACGTTTTTTTATGAGTGGGAAATTGCATTGATGGAGTGGCTCCAAAGTTTTGCGAATCCCGTTCTTGTTAAGATCGCATCGATAATAACGCTCTGCGGGGAGCAGATGGTACTCGTGGGAGTGTTCGGGTTCTTTTACTGGTGTTATGACAAAGAACTTGCGAAGAAGACGGCAGTCGGTCTTTTGGCGGCACTTGTATGGAATCCCGGGATAAAGAACATTTTTTTAAGGCGGAGGCCGTATTTTGACAACCCATCCATTGCCTGTTTAAAACCCGTTAATAGTGAAGGTGGTATAATGGATATCACTTCACAGGGGTATTCGTTCCCCAGCGGACATTCGACCAATTCTGTCACGGCTTTTACGGCACTTGGGATCAATATCGGGAAGAAGTGGTCGGTGATCATCGGGATCATTATCCCGCTTGTTGTGGGTATCTCAAGATTTTTCCTGGGTGTTCATTATCCGACAGATGTTTTCTTCGGCTGGATGCTCGGAGCATTTATCATATTCCTTGCGAACTTCCTTCAGGAGAAGATCGAAAACAAGGCGATATTGTACGGATTGTTTGTATTAACGGCCATACCCGGATTTTTCTTTTGCAAGAGCAATGATTATTACACCGGCGTGGGGCTTATGATCGGTATATTCGGAGCGTTCTTGTTCGAAGAAAGATACGTGAATTTTGAAGGGACAAAAAACGTGATCCGCTGTATTTTGAGACTTGCCGGAGCTTTCATTATATATATGGGCTTAAATGAGCTTCTTAAGGTTCCTTTTCCGGACGAATTTTTAAAGTCGGCGACAACGGGGCAGTTTCTTGTAAGGACTTTACGATACGCCGTGGTTTCTTTTACCGCTATAGGCGTATATCCGATGCTTTTTAAAGTTACGGCGAAGATAGGCAGAAAGGCATAGATATGGCAGCAAAATTCGGAGATTGCGACAGCTGTTCAAACTACATATACGATGAGGAATATGACGCATACGAGTGTATGGTCAATATGGACGAGGATGATTACGGACGCCTTATGGCGGACTCAAGATTTCAGTGTCCTTACTATTCCGAAGACAACGAATATTCGATCGTGAGGAAGCAAAACTGATGGTCAAGCAAAATTTTGTGCTTAAAGGGGATATCTGTTACAGTCCTTCTTTAAAGGAACTTAAGTGCGTTAAAAACGGTTATCTGGTCTGTAAGGACGGTATCTGCGAGGGCGTTTTTGAAAAACTTCTTCCCGAATACATAGAATTTCCGCTCATAGACTGTTCGGGTATGCTTGTGGTGCCCGGCATGATCGATCTTCATATCCATGCGCCGCAGTTTACTTTCCGCGGGATGGGAATGGATCTTGAACTTCTTGACTGGCTTAAGACCTACACTTTCCCCGAGGAGACCAAATATGCCGATGTGGATTATTCGCGTATGGCATACAGAGAGTTTGCGCATACCATGAAGAACAGCGCGACCACCAGAGCGGTCGTATTTGCGACAGTCCACAGGGAAGCGACCGTGATGCTTATGGACCTTCTTGAAGAGACCGGGCTTATCACTTATGTCGGAAAGGTCAACATGGACAGCGACGCTCCGGACGACCTCAGAGAAGAAAGTGCCGAGATCTCCGCTTTTGATACCGTAGGCTGGCTTGAAGACATCGAAGGCCGTTATGTGCGCACAAAGCCCATAATCACACCGAGATTTCTTCCGAGCTGCTCGGAAAAGCTTTTAAACGAACTAAAAGAGATCCGCGAAAAGTACGATCTTCCGGTACAGTCGCATCTTTCGGAGAATCCCGATGAAGTGGCTTTGGTAAAAAAACTCTTTCCGAAGGCGGCTTTTTACGGAGACGGATATGACAGATACGGACTCTTCGGTAAGGAAGCAAAGACTGTAATGGCGCATTGTGTCTACTGTACTGACGATGAGGTTGAAAGAATATACAATAACGGTGTGTTTGTGGCCCACTGTCCCACATCGAACATGAATCTTTCTTCGGGAATCGCCCCGATCAGAAGATTCCTTGAAAAAGGTATAAAGGTAGGCCTCGGTACCGATGTCGGAGCAGGTGAATGCGAGTCGGTATTCAGGGCTATAGGGGATACGATCCAGGTATCGAAACTGTACTGGAGAATGGCATCCAAGGACTGCGCACCGCTTTCTTTTGCCGAAGCCTTTTATCTTGCGACTGCGGGCGGCGGAGAATTTTTCGGCAAGGTCGGAAAGTTTGAAAAGGGTTTTGAATTCGACGCGGTCGTTGTCGACGACTATGAGCTTTCGGGCTTAAACGAGATACCGATAATAAGCAGGCTTGAACGAGCCATATACCTTGAGGCCGACAATAAATACATTTACAAGAAATATGTCGGCGGAAACGAGATAGATCTTGACTAAAGAAAATGTGATCAAAAACAACGCAAAAAAAGCCTGCCCCGTATCCGAGAAATGCGGGGCATGTCGTTATACCGATATTTCCTACGAAGAGCAGCTTAAGAGCAAACAGCGCATGGCGGAGCGGCTCTTTTCGAAGTTTTGCAAGGTCGAACCCATCATCGGCATGGCCGATCCTTTCCATTACAGAAATAAGGTCCACCATGTTTTTTCACGCGACAAGGCGGGTAATGTCATTACAGGGTCTTACGAGGAAAAGTCGCATCGTCTTGTGGAGATCCCAACATGTCTTATCGAGGACGAACTGAGCCAGCGGATAATTAAGACCGTGGCAAAGCTTTGTAAGTCGTTTAAGATCCTTATATACAACGAAAAAAGCGGTTACGGGCTTCTTCGTCATGTTCTTGTGCGTCGCGGCTTTACAACCGATGAAGTCATGGTCGTTTTAGTGCTCACAAGCCCGATACTTCCCGGGAAGAACAACTTCGTAAAAGCCTTGTTAAAAGAACACCCCGAGATCACGACGATCGTCATAAACGTAAACGATAAGGACACGACTATGGTGCTCGGACC
>JAGCCY010000120.1 GCA_017651385.1 Lachnospiraceae bacterium | reverse complement strand
GTCTATGTATGCCGCGTCTTCAAGTTCCTGCGGAAGCGATAAAAAGAACTGTCTTAACAGAAAGGTTCCCATCGCCGAAAACAGATTTGGCAGGAACAGTGCCGGGATCGTATTTAAAAGTCCGAGTCTGTTGATGATACGGTACTGCGGAAGGATAAAGAACGTTCCGGGTACCATCAGGACCGCAAGAGTTAACGTAAACAGGATGTTCTTGAAAGGAAAGTTTATCCTGGCATAGGCATATCCCGACATCGCGCAGAATACCAGCTGGGCCGTAACTATGATAACGGCTGAAATGATCGTATTTAAGTATATTTTTACAAACGGAAGGCCTGTCAGTACATGTTTATAGCCTTCCCAGTTTATTTTCTCAGGAAAGATCGTCGGCGGTATGCTCAATGCTTCCGCATTTGTCTTGAATGACGTGAGTATCATCCAGATAAACGGGAAAACAGCGATCAAAACTCCGCCTATCAAGATCACATATGTTAAAATCCTGGAAGCCTTAATCTTTTTCGTTTTCATTATTCGTAATTCACCCATTTCTTCTGCATCTTCATCTGAAATACCGTAAGCGTCATAATGATCACAAACAATAATACTGCAACAGCTGATGCATAGCCTTTCTTGGAATAAGAAAAAGCAGATCGATAGAAATGCATGACTATCGATTGCGTATACTTCATTGCAACGGCTTTCTGATCTATCATCATATAGATCTCACCGAAGATCTGAAACGTGGAAATTACAAGCATGATAACAACATAGAAAATTGTGGGAGTAAGTAAAGGAAGCGTGATCTTGAAAAACTTTTGAATTCCCGTGGCGCCATCGATCTCGGCAGCCTCGTAATACCCCTTTGAAATACCCTGTATCCCGGCAAGCAGGATTATCATATAATATCCGACATTGGTCCAGATCGCGACCGTACATATACAAAAAAGAGCTGTACTTTTGTCGGAAAGCCATAAATGGGGAGTCATACCCAATGCATTTAAGACACCGTTGATCACACCGTAATCACCGTTATAGATCCAGCGCCATACCATTGATACGGCTACGGACATGGTGATCGCCGGCAGAAAATAGATAACACGAAAAACAGACAGGCCTTTGACCTTTGCATTCAGCAAAACTGCGATCAGCAATGCAAAAAGCAGCGACATAGGCACAATGATAACGACATACTTAAAAGTATTCCCCAGAGCCAGCCACATCTCCTGATCCTTAAACATCGCAGAGTAATTATCGATCCCCACAAAGCCCAGATCTCTGTCAAATGAGCCGATATTATGAAAACTGTCTCTTATAACCCTGAAAAACGGGTAAAAATAGAAAATGATAAGACCGATGGTAACGGGGGCTATCATAAATAGCCCCCACATAATCTCGGTCTTTTGCCTGTGATTTAGTTTCTTCACAACCGCATTACCTCAATTGTATGTGCACATCATTCAGAAGCAAGAAGTGCATCCATCTGTTCTGCTATAGTATCGCAAGCATCGTCAAGTGATTTTTCAAGTGAATAAACTTCGATGAGTTCGTTCCAGATGAGATCTCCCCATTCTGCAGCAGTCTTTGATGTAGGATAAGGAACAGACATGTTCTGTGCCTCGTCTGCAAAGATGCCCATGTTGTAATCGGGGAAGCTCTCAAAATAGAGTGCTGAGTAATCCTTATGTGAAGGAATAGCTGCGCCGCTCTTTCCAAGGATCTCGTTTGCTTCGGGACCTGCAAGATATTCACACCAAGCCCATGCAGCTTCGGGATACTTTGTGGAAGCTGAGATACAGTTTGCCTTACCGTGGATTACGGATACTCTCTTACCGTTTACGGTAGGAATATATGTACAGTCACATTTGGTCTTGAAACTGTCATCGGTCACGAATGTAGCTGCATACCAGTCGCCTGCGAAAAGCATAGCGATCTTGCCTGCCATAAACTGCTGATAATCGGGATTTTCGGTGATGGAAGCCTGTGAAGGAGAATAACCTGCCTCCATAAGATCTACCCAGCACTTAATACCTGCTCTTGTTTCAGGAAGTGAAAATCCTGACTTTGTCTTGTCATCGTTTACGATGTAACCGCCAAACATAGGAACGGTATTATAGAAACCTGCCTGATCTGCGTAACCTGCTGCGATACCGTAAACACCCGTTGAAGGATCGGTGAGTGCTGCAGCTGCTGCCTTAACATCGTCCCATGTCCAGTTTTCATTGGGATAATCCATGCCGGCTGCATCAAAGAGCTCTTTGTTGTACCAAAGACCGATCGTATCATAATCCATCGGGATACCGTAGAACTTACCGTCTACTGTATAAAGATCGATAAGACCCTGAGGATAATTTGCAAGATCGAGACTCGAAGCTGCTACAAGATCATCGATAGGTGCTGCAACACCGGCTGAAGCATACTTGCTGATGTTGGGTCCGTTAAGATGGAATACATCGGCGATCGCACCGCCTGAAGCTGCTGTTTCAAGTTTGGTCCAATACTCACCCCATGCTGTCTCTTCAAGAACGATCGTTACACCCGGATTGGCTGCCTCGAAGTTTTTCTTACACTCTTCAAGATAAGGTGTCATGGTAGCCTGCCAATAAGCATAGTGGATCTCGCCTTCGAGATTCGATACTTCTGCCGCAGGAGCTGCTTCTTCGCTTGCTGCGGGAGCTGCTGTCTGCTCTGTCTTTGTCTCAGACACAGGAGCATCCGGGGTCTTTGCTGCTTCATCGCTTCCGCATCCTGCTAATGAAGCAAAAGCCATAGATGCGCAAAGAATTGCTGCTAAAAGTTTTCTTTTCATTTCTGTCCTCCCTACTTTTTAATGTTTCGTAACAAACACTTTTGTTTACTAAATTACGCAACAACTTTAACTCATTTTACTAAACAAATCTATCGCACTTTTTCATAATTTTTTTGCTTTCGTTTTGTTGATTTTTACATAAAACCCTTTTCTGTTGCTATATTTGAGGGGTTATCGTTTTTCACATTTTTATGTCTTTATTTTTGTGAATTTTTTTCATATCTATTTATTGTTGTTTCGTTTACAACGAAAAATCGGAGCAATATAATGATATGGAAATACTAAGATCATATGTCTTGAGAGAGGGAATCAGATGAGTACAATCCGCGATGTCGCTGCACTGGCAGGCGTATCTCCCGCCACAGTGTCCAGGATACTTAATCACGACACCACATATAAAATGACCACCGAAACAACCGAACGTGTTTGGAAGGCTGTTGCGGATCTTGGTTATAAAGCCCCCACTTCCACTCAGAATCAGATGCGTTATGTGCATAAGGTCAAAGGTTCGGGGCCCGTTCAGAAATTCGGATGTATATTAAACGTTCAGGGCGGTAAATACAACGACCCCTACTATCTTTCGATCCTTTCGGGATTTGAAGAAGCCATTATGAAAAAGGGATATGAAATATCCTTTATACGTACCAACGAGGAACTTGAAGATCCGAAGGTCCTGTTCGCTACATTTCAGGAACCGGTAAGCGGTCTTATAATAATGAATACGCTTGAAGATGATACATTTAAATATCTTCAGAATCAGACGCCTTATATAGTAGGCATAGATACGGATCATACAAACATCGACAATATAGGTTACGACCATTACAACGCAGCGTTCATGGCCGTCCGTCATCTTTTGGAGCAGGGATATAAAAAGATAGGATTTATCAGAGGCTTTAAGGAAAACATGCGTACAAGCCGAAGATACAACGGCTACTATGCCGCTCTCCACTGCTTCGGCCTTGAGTATAATCCTTCATGGGTCCTTGCAAGTAACTGGGATGAAGAAACCTGTGACAAGGCTTTAAGAGAAGCTCATAAGAAGGGAGACCTTCCCGATGCGTACTTTGTGGCTTCGGACTTAATGGCCATATCCGTATTAAGGACATTGTTTGACTTAGGTGTTTCGGTTCCCAATGATGTTGCCGTTATCGGTCTTTCCAACATAGAAATATCGAAATACAGCAACCCGCCGCTTACGACGATCTCCCTTCCCATTCACGAAATGGGCAAAGTTGCGGCCGCAGTTTTATTCGATCGTATTGCAGGTGATGATACGCCCAAGAAAGTGATCACACTTCCCGCTGAACTTCTTAAGCGTTTCAGTACCTGATATGACAAAGACATCGGAATGTAAAAAGTTTCGACGCGTTTTCTCCTTTTTTAATTATGAAAAAAGACCTTAACTCATTTGGGTTAAGGTCTTTTTACGCATGAAGGCGATTCATAAAGTTTTTTGTGCACAAAATAATTATACGATCTGCAGCCTCCCGCACAATACTCTCCGTATTCGCATTCGGCGCATTTTCCGGTCAGATACTCCGCTTTAAAGCCTCTGTTATATGAAAAGCCTTCGGGATCTTCCCATATTTCCCGAAGCGACTTTTCGCGCAGGTTTCCTTCGTTGAAATGCTCGTCGTACATGGATTCACAGCCTCTTACGTTACCGACGCTGTCTATCCCCACGGCGGATATCCCCGCCGAGCAGCCGCAAAAATACGCTTTTCCGCTTAAATTACCTCTTATGCTTCCTTCTTCAGGTGAAAAATATCCGATATTATCGGCCACGCCGAGCATAAACGGCGCTTTGTACATATGGCTTACGGTAAAATCGATAACGCTCTTAAAGTCAAATCTAAAATCCACACTTCCGTCGGAAGCATTCCCCATGGGCGAGCACGCCTGAAGCTGCCATGCAAATATATCATGCTTTATAAGTTCTTCGTAAAGATCTTCAAGGCATGCCGCATTTTCTTTATTTAACGTTGATATTACAGATACCGGTATGCCAAAACCCGACAGTGCATCTATGGCATTTAAAGCTCTTTCAAAACTTCCGGGCTGTCTGTATTTATCGTGGATCTCTTTTGTGCCGTCCACGGAGACCGAAACGGATTCGACATTAATCTCTTTAAGATCGTCGAGTATGGACTTTGTGAAAATATAGCCGTTTGTGATGATATTTACCGCTATGCCTCTTTTGGAAAGTTCACCGGCTATCTCTTTCCAGTCTTTTCGCATAAACACTTCACCGCCGATAAGCGATACTCTTTCGCACCCAAGCTCTGAAAGCTGCCTTGCCACATCAAGGCATTCCGCTGTCGTAAGTTCGTTCATGCGGGCTCTTCCGGCCCCGGAACCGCAGTATTTACAGGAAAAACAACAGGCCAGCGTGATCTCCCATACACAGCTTATAAGATCAAATGTCATATGAAACATCTCCGCCGCATTCGGGACAGAATTTATACTTTTTCAGCATCCTTGCCCCGCAGTTTCTGCAAAACTTCGTGGGTTTTCCGGCAAACTCATCAACAGGTTCGGCCGGTTTACTGCCCTCAGGATTAAAAGGATTCCAGTTTTGCTGAAAAAAACTGCCCTGCTGTTGCTGCATCATAGAAGGACCCGCATAGACAAACCCTATGGGGCCCGCATAGACTCCTTCCATCATTCCGGGATCAGGTCTGACCGGACCCGCATAGACAAGCCCCGACGGCGCATCGGAGTCTGAAGGCCTTTCCGGGCCCGCATACACTTTTTTCATTGTAAAATTTCTTTCCCGTTTTGCTCCCTCAGGATATTTTTTACCCATATCTTTATCCATATAAGACTCTCCTTTCCGCACATGATTATGCTATCTCCTTATCCTTGTAAATTTATTCCCCTGCCGTTTTACTTTTTATCTTCGAATTTATGAATTCGATGTCGCGCTTTGTCCTGACGGCGTCGACAAAATACGCCATGACAAGAACGATCCCGACATATATGAACGCCATCCAGAAATTGCTCTTATAAAACCAGCCCGCGATAAACCCGAATATCAACACGATCCCCGATGCAGTTATATATTTTACCGCATAACAGGTAAGTATCGGAAGCACTGTGTACTCATCGATAAAGTAGTTCGCAAGCGAAATGATGAACGAAAGACCGAAAAGGCAGATCACAAGTTTTATCTCATCGGTCATGCCGACCCATATCATCGACACGGTAAAAACGCACAATATCATCAATGCAGCCAGTATGCATGTGTCTCTTAATATCCTTTTCATAGGGTTTTCCTCTTAAATATCTTCTTTATGTCAGGCAGATATTTCCTGGATACGATCAGCTTCTCATCATTGTCCATAACCGCCTCGAGATGGCTGTTGCGTATCTGCCTTATCTCCCTCAGGTAATCGGTGTTCATGATGCACGTTCTTGAAATACGCACAAGTCCCGTTTCATCCATGACGTTTTCGATATCCGCCATCGCTCCGTCAAACCTGTACACATCATTACGGGTATAAAGAAAAAGCTTTCTTTCCACGTTTTCTACGTAATAAAGGTCAGACACGCCGATGTTGACGGATCTGTTTTCGCATTTGCCCGTAAAAGAAAGATCCATCCTTCCTATCTTTTTATACAGGCTCTCGACCGATTCGCTCCACTCGGGATACTCTATGATGACAGTCAGCGGCTGTCCTTTTACTTCTCGCTTCTCAATTCTCATTTTTCCTTAGATTCCACAGTTTTATTGCTATGGTAAATACAGCTGCGGCAATTATCAAAAGTCCGCCCGTAAAACTGTACGGTGCCCAGAAAAGCGCAATATCCTTAAGTTCCGCTCCGAAAACAAGCGGCATCACGATACAGATCGATAAAAGAACAATGACAGACAAAATTCCCGCTACCAACAGTGTACCACGTCTTTTAATAAAGAGCACAATTATTATTATAAGCACCCAAAATATTGTTACGGCGCTGAATATAAGATCGAATACCGTCCATACGTCGCCGGCTATCCGCACGGTATCATCACCTGAGCATGCGGCATATATCCCGTTACATAAGCTGTCCGTGGAGGCTGCCACGTTCATGTTTGAAAGAACGCATACACCGATCTTTTTTCCCTCCGAAAAGACGATCCTCGAAGAATAATTCGGTGTTCCTCCCGAGTGGCCGGTTGTTCCGTTTTCAAACGAGTCCCATCCCGAATAAGAACCTCCAGGCTCTTTAAGCTCTGACTTAACGGTGCTTAAAAGATTCTCATACTCTTCCGGAATATCGGCCGAGCCGAGCCATATTTC
>JAGCCY010000119.1 GCA_017651385.1 Lachnospiraceae bacterium | reverse complement strand
GGGCTTAACTTCATAAGCAACCCTGCCGTCAACCGTATCTATAAGGACTTCACCGCCGAGTGCCGCAACGGCAAACGAAAGCGGAACCGTTGAATATATATTCTGATCCTGGCGTCTGAACATAGGATGTGAGGATACGATCACTTCCACAAGCAGATCTCCTCTTTCTCCGCCGTTGACTCCGGGCTCACCCTTGCCTCTTATACGAACGGACTGTCCGTTATCGATACCTGCGGGAATTGTAACGGCGATCTTCTTGCGTGAAGCAATATATCCCGTTCCGCCGCAATCCGGACACTTGTCCTTTATTATCTTTCCGGTTCCGTGACAGTCGTGACAATTCTGGATATTTCTGACCTTTCAGAAGAACGACTGCTGAATGTTGACAACCTGTCCTTTACCACCGCATTTCGGACATGTCTCGGGGTTGGATCCGGGTCTTGCTCCCGATCCGTGACAGGTCTTGCACTCATCCTTTAATGTAAGCTCTATTTCCTTATCAACACCCGTAATAGCCTCCATAAAAGTAATACGGATACTTGTACGGATATTTGCTCCCTTCATCGGGCCGTTGCTTCTTGATGAATAACGTGAAGACCTTCCGCCTCCGAAAAAGTCTCCGAATATATCGCCGAATATATCCGAGAAATCGGCACCCGAAAAATCGAAGCCGCCGAAACCGCCGCCGCCTGCACCGCCGTCGAATGCCGCATGACCGAACTGATCGTATTGCTTTCTCTTCTCGGGGTCACTTAATACGGCATAAGCTTCGCTTGCCTCTTTAAACTTGGCCTCTGCTTCCTTGTCATCGGGATGCATATCCGGATGGTACTTTTTAGCAAGGACTCTGTATGCTTTTTTTAAAGTCTCTTCATCGGCATTTCTGTCAACACCGAGGACTTCGTAATAATCTCTTTTGGAATCTGCCATAATATTTAACCGTCAATTTCCCCAAAAGATCTCTCTTTTGGGGAAATATCATTTAAACCTCTCTGTAATCTCCGTCTACGACGTTATCCGAACCTTCGTCGGAAGAAGATGCCTGCTGTCCGCCGGTAAAGCCGCTCATATCGGGACCTGCACCTGCGCCGCTCATATCGGGGCCTGCACCCTGTGCTGCCTGAGCCTGCTCATAAACCTTTGCAAACAAAGACTGGGCCGAATTCATAAGTTTTTCTTTTGCAGCCTTAAGGTCGCTTATCTGGCTGTCGGAAAGTTCCTGATCCTTTGTGGATTCAAGAAGATCCTTTAATGCCTTTAAGTCATCCTCAACAGCTGACTTCTGGGAAGCATCAACCTTATCACCTACTTCGGTAAGCGCTTTTTCGGTCTGGAATGCAAACGATTCAGCTTCGTTACGTGCATCGATACCTTCCTTACGCTTCTTGTCCTGAGCCTCAAACTCCTGAGCTTCCTTAACGGCCTTTTCTATCTCTTCATCGGACATCGAAGAACCTGCGGTAATGGTGATGTGCTGTTCTTTTCCTGTTCCGAGATCCTTTGCGGATACGTTAACGATACCGTTTGCATCGATATCAAATGTAACCTCGATCTGAGGAACACCTCTCATTGCCGGAGGAATACCGTCAAGTCTGAACTGGCCTAATGACTTATTGTCACGGGCGAACTGTCTTTCACCCTGTACTACGTTAATATCAACTGCAGTCTGGTTATCTGCCGCGGTAGAGAATATCTGACTCTTCTTTGTAGGAATAGTGGTGTTTCTCTCGATAAGTCTTGTTGCGATACCACCCATTGTCTCGATCGAAAGAGAAAGGGGTGTTACATCAAGAAGAAGGATCTCGCCGGCACCTGCATCACCTGCAAGCTTACCACCCTGTATGGAAGCACCGATCGCAACACATTCATCGGGGTTAAGTGACTTGGACGGCTCATGTCCGGTCAACTGCTTAACCTTATCCTGAACTGCGGGAATACGTGTCGAACCACCTACAAGCAATACCTTGCCAAGTTCGGATGCGGTAATGCCTGCATCCTTTAATGCGTTCTGTACGGGAACTGCGGTTCTCTCTACAAGATCATGTGTAAGTTCGTCGAACTTTGCACGTGTAAGGTTCATATCAAAGTGCTTCGGTCCGTCGGCATTTGCTGTGATAAAAGGAAGGTTGATGTTTGTGGTCGTAGCTGTCGAAAGCTCTTTCTTTGCCTTTTCAGCTGCTTCCTTTAATCTCTGAAGTGCCATCTTATCATTTGAAAGATCGATACCTTCAGCCTTCTTGAACTCCGAAAGCATCCAGTCAGTGATCTTGGCATCAAAATCATCACCGCCTAAGTGTGTATCACCGTTTGTGGCAAGAACTTCGATAACACCGTCACCTATATCGATAATGGAAACATCAAATGTACCGCCGCCTAAGTCGTATACCATGATCTTCTGTTCTTTTTCATTATCAAGACCGTATGCAAGAGCAGCTGCCGTAGGCTCGTTGATGATTCTCTTGACATCAAGACCTGCGATCTTACCTGCATCATTTGTGGCCTGGCGCTGTGCATCATTGAAATATGCGGGAACGGTAATGACTGCTTCCGTTACCTTTTCACCGAGATAGCTTTCTGCATCTGCCTTTAATTTCTGAAGGATCATTGCGGAAATCTGCTGAGGTGAATAATTCTTTCCGTCAATATTACGTCCTCTGTCGGTACCCATATCTCTCTTAATGGAAGAGATCGTCTTTTCGGCATTGGTAACTGCCTGACGCTTTGCAGGCTCACCTATCAAACGTTCACCTGTCTTTGAAAATGCAACAACCGACGGTGTTGTACGTGCGCCTTCGGTGTTTGCGATAACGGTGGGCTTACCACCTTCCATAACAGCTACGCAGCTGTTCGTTGTTCCCAAGTCAATACCTATAATCTTGCTCATTTCTATGTCCTCCTGATTGGTTGATTTTTATTCGACAACAGACACCATCGAGTGTCTTACAACAGTATCGTGATACATATAACCCTTCTGAAGTTCCTCAGCTACGGTACCGCTTTCAAGTTCATCACTTTGTACCTGCATTACCGCATTGTGGAATTCCTGATTAAAAGGCTGTCCCTTTGCTTCTATGGGCTTGACTCCTATCTTTTCAAGCTCACCCATAAGCTGTTTGTATATAAGATTCATTCCGTCGGCAAAAGCTTTTTCATTCTCACCCGTCGGAGCATTGGCAAGACCTCTTTCGAAATTATCCACTACCGGAAGTATCTTCTCTATAACGCTTTTGGCGCCCATATCAAACATCATCGCTTTTTCTTTTTCGGTACGGCGCCTGAAATTCTCAAACTCTGCAAGCTGCCTCTTCGTCGTATCTTCAAGTTCCGATATTTTTTCTTTTAACGCCTCGGCTTTTTTATCTTTCTTTTTGGATTTTTTTTCTTCGGGAGCTTCCTTGGACTCCTCTTCGTTTTCAGCGGGTTCGGAAGTTACTTCCTCGGCTGTTTCTTCAACCACTTCTTCGGTTGTCTCTTCCTTTTTTAATTCTTCGTCGCTCAATTTACTCATCCTTTCTTGTATATCTCATCCAGCTGATTTTTCAGCTGTTTCAGCGTCCCGACAACTTTATCGTAATCCATACGCTTGGGACCCACGATACCAATCGTACCTTTGATCCCGTCTTCTATCTCATAAGTTGCCGTAACAACGCTGCAATCTCTTAAACTTTCTATGGGAGCTTCCTCCCCTATATATACCTGAATGCCGGTATTCTCGCTCGCCAAAGAACCAAGAGCAAGTTCCGTAAGCGGCTGCTTTTCTTCAAATGTATGTATGAGTTCTCCGGCTTTTTCTCTGTCCGCAAGTTCCGGATACTTAAGAATGTTATTGGCTCCGCTTGTGTATATCTCAAGGTCGTCATCGGAATGTATAGCCTCCGCAACCGCATCCATAACATTTCCGATTATATCCGAATGGACTCCGGCCTGCTTTTTAAGCACCGTTATCATCTGAAGGTTGATCTCTTCAACACTTAATCCCGTAAGATTTGTGTTAAGAAGAAGATTAAGCTTAAGGATCGACTCATCATCGAGATCTTCTTCAGTATCGATGATATGGTTTTTTATCACGTTTCCTTCGCTCACTATGACCGCGAGAAGCTGTCCTACAGCCACTCTTGATAACTGGATAAACTTAAGCTTGTTCTTGGCGTATCTCGGAGCCGTTATCATTGTGGCGTAATTTGTGTTTACAGCCAGAACCTTAGCGGCCTGTTTGAGCATATCATCAAGTTTTTATTCCTTTTGAAGCAAAACTCCCTTTATCTCGTCGAGTTCTTTTTCCTTTTCATCCAGCATGCAGTCCACATATAATCTGTAGCCCTTATCCGTCGGAATACGGCCTGCTGAAGTATGCGGCTGGATTATATAGCCCATCTCTTCAAGATCCGCCATCTCATTTCTGATCGTTGCGGAACTTAAATTCAGATCGGTGTATTTTGAAATTGTACGGCTTCCGACAGGCTCTCCTGTTTCCAGGTAATTTCTTACTACCGCCTGAAGGATCTTCATTTTACGTTCTTCGAGTTCCACGCCTTGCACACTTTCTTATATGTACATCCGGTTAGCTGCTTGTTAGCACTCATTAAATTCGAGTGCTAATATCTAACATGTAATCTATCACCGACATGGTACGTTGTCAACAAATTAACTCCTAAATTTTATTAAAAAAAAATAAAGCCCCGGGTGAGGCTTTATTCCTTATTATCTTTTTTCCTGCTTATGACTGATCTGTATATTATAAATCCTATCCAGCTGCACAACGAAAGCAGATAAGAAAATACCAGGATATTTGTCCCGCGATAATATATCTTTATATTGGCCGAATCACAGGTACCAAGCCATACCCTTATCCACTTATTGTATCCGTCACTTATCGCAAAAGTCTTTTTATCATAAACATCTATCGCTTTAAAACCTATATAATATAACTGCGGGATATCGATATACGAATCCGGGCGATCGTTATTATTGTATTCCAAATATAATATCGAACCCTTATCTTCAAAATCAAAAACAATGTCGGGATTGTTGCATTTCGGCTCCCTTTCATCCTCATACAAAAGCTCTATGTCCATCGAAGAAGAATAGTACTCAT
>JAGCCY010000118.1 GCA_017651385.1 Lachnospiraceae bacterium | reverse complement strand
TTCTGCAGGAGGGCTGGCACTACGAACTTGAAGATAAAGACAGTGATATCATCATAAACGGTGTCGTATATAACGAGATGAAGGGCGTATATTCCTCACCCGCGGATGTGAACGGAAGAAACACGTTCTCAAGTCTTTTCCCCGACACCCAGTACGGAGTCGATTCGGGCGGAGATCCAAAGCATATCCCGGATCTTTCATACGATACGTTCATAAAGTTTCACAAGAGAATGTATCATCCTTCGAATGCAAGGATCTATATCTACGGAAATACCGATTTTGAGGAAAAGCTAAGATATATCAATGAGGAATACTTAAGCCGTTACGAAAAGATCGATCCGAAGACCGAGATAAAGCTTCAGGCTCCATTTGAAAGCCCTAAATATATCACTAAGGAATATTCTATAACCGATTCCGAGACGGGAAAGGATGCGGCTTTTCTTAACTATAATGTCTGCTGCGCAAATTTCGACGAGACCGAGATAATCGATGCAATGAACGTTATCAATTACGCACTTGTATCGGTTCCCGGAGCCAAGCTTAAGGAAAGGCTTTTAAATGCGGGTATCGGCAAGGATGTGTATTCCGAATTTTCAACCGATGCCGGACAGAAGCAGTTTTCCATAATAGCCGAAAACGCCAATGCGGAGGATGAAGAAAGATTCGTAGAGATTATCGAAGACACGATAAAAGAGATCATCAAAGAGGGCTTCGACAAAAAAACACTTCTTGCCGCGATCACTTCCCAGGAATTTTCCTACAGGGAAGCGGATTTCGGGTATTATCCGAGAGGCCTTATCTACGGTATGAACGTATTTGAGATCTGGAATTACACGGACGACAATATTTTCAACGCTCTTAAGCAGAACGCCGTATTTAAGGAATTAAAGGATAAGATGGAGTCCGGTTTCTTTGAAAAGGTGTTAAAAGAACGCATTCTTGAAAATAACCATAAGACAGTGTTAAAGACCGTTCCGAAGAAGGGACTTTCGGCGAAGGAAGACGAAAGACTTTCAAAGAGGCTCAAAAAGTTAAAAGAAAGCTTATCGGACGAACAGATCGATAAGCTTATCGATGATACAAAAGCATTAAAGATATTCCAGGAAGAGACCGATTCCGAGGAGGCATTAAGCACCATTCCCACGCTTACAAAAGACGATATCCCGCTTAAGGGCAGGAGAGTGGACTATAAGACAGTTCGTAAAGACGGCATAACTTACGTTGAGAATACGCAGTTTACCAACAATATCGCTTATGTAACGTTAAGCTTTACCCTTGATACATTGCCCAAACATCTTTTAAAAGCGGTTTCAGTGATCAAGCTCTTGATGACTCAGCTTGATACGGAGAATTATGCGTACAAGGACCTTATCAATGAGATCGGCATAATCGCTGGCGGTATGAATGTTTCTTCGGCCGTATACAGAAACGTATATGATTCCGATGTATTTGATGCTGCACTTGAAGGAAGGTTTAAGACCCTTACAGAGAACATCGTTCCTTCGATCAGACTAATGTTTGAGATTCTGTTTTCAACTAAGTTCGATGACAGGAAGAGGATAAAGGATGTCCTTGAGGAAAACCGTACAAGGATCAAAGAATATCTGATCTCTTCGGGTCATTCGGTCGCATACTCAAGGCTTAATTCGTACAGTTCGAAAGCGGGCTTTGTGGCCGAACAGCTTTCCGGCATGGGGCAGTTCCGTACCATAGACGACCTTTGCAATAACTTTGATGAGAAGATCGATCCTTTTATCAAAGATATCAAAGAAGCGCTTTCGTACATATTTACAAAAGAAAACTTAACGGTTGCTGTCAGTGCGGATAAAGAGGGTATAGAGAGATTTGAAAACGCATTTTCAGATTTTCTTAAGAATATTCCATCTAAAAAAACAGATTCCGTGTCTTATAATGTTGATCTAGGTAAAAAGCAGGAAGCATTTACTTCGGCTTCACAGGTACAGTATGTTGCACTGGGAGGAAATTTCAGAAAGCACGGGCTTGAATATACGGGTTCGCTTTCTGTTTTACGCAATATCCTGTCCACGGATTATCTTTGGACGGCTGTGAGGCTAAAGGGCGGCGCATACGGTGTAATGTGTGCGTTTACCAGGACCGGCGAATCTGTTATGGTCTCATACAGAGACCCGAATCTTGAAAAGACGTTAAAGGCTTACGAGGGTGCATACGATTATATAGCAGCTTATCCCGACGATGACGATCTGACCGAAAGGTTTATCATTTCGTCTATCGGAGACGTCGATACACCGTATACACCTTCACTTACCGCACAGAGGGCCTTTGCGATGTACAAGAGCGGGCTTACGAACGAGATAGTCGATAAGGAAAGAAAAGAAATACTTTCAACGACCCCTGAGACCATACGCGACCTTAAAAAATACATCAAGGTACTCATTGATGAAAACGCTTTGGTCTGCGTAGGAGGAGAGGCGGCCATAAACAAGGCTTCCAAGCTTTTTGACCATATAGAACCTTTATTCTGAAAGTCGGACGATGACTTTAATAAAAGGAGGGGAAATTATGAAAAAGTTTAGAAAAACAGTTATATCCTTAATCTGTGCGGCAATTGTTCTTTCTTTTACCGCGTGCGGTTCGTCAGGGTATTCACCGAGCTACAACAAAGCCTATGACAGTGCTTCAAGCGCCGCCCCGGCTTACGCTTATGGTGATTATGAGTCTTATGACGGGGATTACGGTTACGCTGAAGAGTTTGCCGTTGCTGACGGAAGCGGCTCAAACTCCGGTTCTTCATCATCATCGACTCCGAAGGTTAACGATACCTCGAGAAAACTCATCAAAACCTACAACATGACGGTCGAGACCGAGGATTTCAACGGCTTTACCGATGCGATCACCAAAAAGGTCACTGAACTTGACGGTTATATCGAGAACATGGATACCTCAAACGGTTCTGTCTACAGTTCGTATTATCAGGCAAAACGCTCAAGCATGACCATAAGGATCCCTGCCGACAGAGCGGATGATTTCATCAATATGATCGGTGAAAAGGGCAATATCACATATCAGAGTTTAAACGTCAACGACATCACTCTTCAGTATGTTGATATCGAAAGCAGAAAGTCTGCCTACGAGACCGAGGAAAAGAGAGTACTTGAACTTCTTGACAGAGCAGAAACACTTGAAGAGATACTTATCCTCGAAGATAAGCTTTCGGAAATAAGATATCAGCTTGAATCGATCGAGTCACAGCTTCGTACTTTTGACAATAAGATAGATTATTCGACCATATATCTTGATATCAACGAGGTCAAGGTATACACCGAGCCGGTTGTGGAGCCTGAGACATACGGCGAAAGACTTGCAAACGCATTTACAAGAAATGTTAAGTCGGTATTCGAAGGCTTAAAGGACTTCCTTGTAGGATTTGTGGGAGCCATCCCTTCGCTTGTGATCCTTGCGATCGTTGTTCTGATCATAGTATTGATCGTAAGAGGGATCATAAAGTCTACCGACAAGCGCGCCAAGAGAAAAGCCGAAAAGCGCATGAAGGAATGGCAGGAGCAGCAGCTTAAGCTTAAGGCACAGGCAGAAGCTGAGGCAAAGGCACAGGCAGAAGCACAGGCCAAAGCAATAAAGGCTGAAGAAAAAGCCGGAGAAAATGCCGAAGTAAAAGAAGAGAGTAATCCCGATAATGGACAATAATCAGAAAAAATCCGGGTTTGCGACGATAGTAGGACGGCCGAATGTCGGTAAATCGACACTCATGAACTGTCTTATCGGACAGAAGATCGCGATCACGTCCAACAAACCGCAGACTACGAGAAACCGAATAATGACCGTTTATACAGGCGATGAGGGACAGGTTGTGTTTCTGGACACGCCGGGGATCCATAAAGCCAAGAATAAGCTCGGTAACTATATGATGTCGGCCGCCAGTTCTTCCGTTAAGGATGCGGATGTGCTCATATGGATGGTAGAAGCGGGAAAAGAGCTTTCAAATGCCGATAAAGACATACTTACAATGCTTAAGGCCGTTAATACCCCAAAGCTTTTGGTCATTAATAAGATCGATTCCGTAAAGCGTGAGGAAATACCGGATATAATAAGGTATTACGCATCCGAAACGGGCTTTGACGAGATAATTCCCGTCAGTGCCACGGAAGCGACCAATACGGATGAGCTTTTAAACTGTATATTTAAGTATCTTCCTTACGGTGAGCCTTTTTACGATGAGGATACCGTAACGGATCAGCCAGTAAGACAGATCGCCGCAGAAATGATAAGGGAAAAAGCGCTTCATGCACTCAACGAAGAGATCCCTCACGGAATAGCCGTCATGATTGAGAGGATGGATTTTTCGAAAAAGATCTGTGACATAGAAGCGACGATAGTCTGTGAAAAGGAAAGCCATAAAGGCATAATAATAGGCAAGGGCGGTCAGATGCTTAAAAAGATCGGTACCAATGCAAGATTTGAGATCGAAAAGCTGCTTGAGCAAAAGGTCAATCTCAAACTCTTTGTAAAGGTAAAGGACCGTTGGAGGGATTCGGATTTCTTACTTAAGAACTTCGGATACAACAAAGACGATTTTAAGATAAAGAACGATTAAATATGAAAGGAAGGCTTCGATATCATGCAGGATTTTATGAAAGTTACGGGTATGGTCATCGGAGCCTTTCCGCAGGGTGAATACGACAGGCGCATCATCCTTCTTACAAAAGAAAACGGCAAGGTAACGGCTTTCGTAAAAGGCGCAAGGCGGCAGGGAAGCAGGTTTACCGCCTCGACAGATCTTTTTACGTTCGGCGAGTTTGACCTTTATGTGGGAAGGACTTCGTACAATATCCAGGATGCAAGGCCTCTTAACTATTTTGAATTTTTAAGAAGCGATATGGATGCTTCTTTTTACGGAATGTATTTTCTTGAGCTTTGTGATTATTATGCAAGGGAGAATAACGACGAGGCACTTCTTTTGCTCAATCTATATCGCGCCGTTCAGGGACTTAAGAGCGATAAACTTGAGAACTCATTCGTAAAAGCGGTGTTTGAACTTAAAACCTTTATCATCGAAGGTGAGCTCATCCCGCCCGAAAAGTTTAAGGCCCTGCGGCCCGAAACACTTGAAGCGGTTAAGTACATAGCGGATTCTTCGATAGAAAAGCTTTATTCTTTTGCATTGAGCGATGAAGGCACCAAAGAGCTTACGGAACTGGCCGAGTACGAAAGAGCACACCTTGTGGACAGACATTTAAAGAGCCTTGATATATTAAAGTCGATGTAAATAAGACCTTTTAAGAAAAAGAGTTGAAAACCCATGGGATTTTTATTATAATTCCATGGGTAAATTATTATAAAGACAGGAGAAATGTTATGGAAAAGTCAATGGACAAAATTGTTGCTTTAGCCAAATCAAGAGGTTTTGTGTATCCCGGTTCCGAGATCTACGGCGGTCTTGCCAACACATGGGATTACGGAAATCTTGGCGTAGAGCTTAAGAATAATGTAAAAAGAGCCTGGTGGCAGAAGTTTGTACAGGAGAACCCTTATAATGTAGGTGTTGACTGTGCGATCTTAATGAACCCTCAGACATGGGTTGCATCGGGTCACTTGGGAAGCTTTTCGGATCCGTTGATGGACTGTAAGGAATGTCATGAAAGATTCAGAGCCGACAAGATCATCGAGGACTTCGCTGCCGAAAAGGGCATCGAGCTTAAGTCGTCCGTAGACGGATGGTCTCATGAAGAGATGGAGAAATTC
>JAGCCY010000117.1 GCA_017651385.1 Lachnospiraceae bacterium | reverse complement strand
GGTTTTGTGTATCTTATCTCCATCCTTGTCATGACCGTAGTCTTAAGGGACAGGATATCCTCAAAAAGAAGACTTTCCATTTATTTCTGGATGGCTACCTGGATGGTGGTCGGTATCGTTCAGTTCATAAACAACAAGCTTTTGCTTGCTTCTTTTGCAATGTCCATAGCGAGCGTATATATGTATTGCAAGATGGAAAATCCCGAAAACCATCTGGATTTCGAGGTCGAAGCATTTAACCGCAAGGGCTTTCATATACTGATGGATGAATGCATAAGATTTCGCCGTCACAGGACCATGATCAATATCTCGATAGATAATCTTAACAATATAAGAGATATTTTCGGATATAAGACCGTTAACGATCTTATGAAAGAGATATGTTCTTTCTTCCACAGCATACCGGGCATTACGGTATTCAGACTTGAAAAGAGCCTGTTTGCACTTGTATTTGAGTCGGAGGCTCAGGCGGCGGAAGGGTTAAACAGGGTAGACAGAAGGCTTGAGCGTCCCTGGCAGGTAAACGGTGTACAGATCAACGTCAATATGGGAGTATCATATCTTGATGATATATTAAGATACAAAAATGCCGATGAGCTTGAAGAGGTCGTCAGATATTTTACGACCATGGCGGGTGATAACGGACAGGGCACTCTGTTTATAGACGATGAGGAACTTTCCGAAAGAAGGCGTGCGTTCGAACTTCAGCAAACTATAGAATGGGCGCTTGAAAACGATAAGATCGAGATTTATTATCAGCCCATATATAACATCAAGGCCGGAAGATTTTCCTCAATGGAGGCACTTGTAAGGTTAAGGGACGAAAACGGAAATCTCATGATGCCGATCGATTTTATCGAGTTTGCGGAAAAGAACGGTATGATCCTTAAACTCGGCGAGGCGATCTTCAGAAAGGTCTGCCAGTTCATAAGATACAATCATATCGAGGACTACGGCATAGATTATATAGAAGTAAATCTTTCGGTCATTCAGTGCATGCAGAACGATCTTACCAGAGAATTCAAGAACATCATGGGTGAATATGAGATCGCACCGCATAAGATAAACATTGAAGTAACGGAGACTGCCGCGATCAACACCAAGAAGACTCTCGACAATAACATGAAGGAGCTTTTGGAATACGGTACCTCATTCTCTCTTGACGATTTCGGTTCGGGTTATTCAAATCTTACATATGTCGTGGATATGCCCATAAGCATCATAAAGCTGGACAGAAGTTTAACGCTCGCATATGACAGTTCCGATAAGGCAAGAGTTGCAACAGAATATTCTGTTGAGATGATACACAAGCTCGGTCTTGAGATAGTTGTGGAAGGCGTTGAGACCGAAGAGCAGTATCTTAACTTTAAGAGGCTGGGAGTTGAATACATCCAGGGGTATTATTTCTCAAAGCCCATTCCGTCGGAAAATGTTTTGGATTACGTAAGAGAGTGGATGTAAAAGAAAACGATCAAGGGAGCCGCATAAAGCGGCTCCTTTTTGTATGGCCATCCAAAGCATAAAAAAACCCCGGTCGCATGACGGCGCAACCGAGGTCGTTTTATTTTTGATTATGATTAAAAGTTTATGCCATTTTGTTAACATCAACGCTTAAACGGGAAATCTTTCTCGATACGGTGTTCTTATGATAAACACCCTTTGAACAAGCCTTATCCATTACAGAAGTAGCATTTGTCAATGCTTCTTTGGCTGCGGCCTGATCGTTAGCGTCGATAGCTGCATAAACCTTCTTGATAGCAGTCTTTACACCGGACTTGATGGCTTTGTTTCTTTCAGCCTTTGTCTGGGTAACTAAGATACGCTTCTTTGCAGATTTGATGTTAGCCAAGACTATACACCTCCATTTAGAATGATTCGGGTTAATGTTGTTCGTCGTACATTATGCCGGACACGGACGATTTAATGTACGCACTCGATTATAATAGTTGAAAGAAATTGCCATGTCAATAGAAAAAATCAAAAGTTACTGTGAATGAGCAAAAAAATATGATACAATCCTAAAAGCATTATAATCTGAAAGGATAGCAGTTTGAATCAGGATCATATAAGAAATTTTTGCATTATAGCACATATAGACCACGGCAAGTCCACTCTTGCCGACCGTATCATCGAGATGACGGGCCTTCTTACAAGCCGTGAGATGCAGGCTCAGGTCCTTGACAACATGGATCTGGAGCGTGAGAGAGGCATTACCATTAAGGCGCAGACCGTAAGGACCGTATATAAGGCCAAAAACGGGGAAGAATACATATTTAACCTTATAGATACCCCCGGCCACGTAGACTTTAATTATGAAGTAAGCCGTTCGCTGGCTGCGTGCGACGGAGCGATCCTGGTCGTGGATGCCGCACAGGGTATAGAGGCACAGACTCTTGCCAATGTATATCTTGCTCTGGATCATGACCTTGATGTGTTCCCGGTCATCAATAAGATCGACCTTCCGAGTGCCGAGCCCGAAAAGGTCATTGCCGAGATCGAGGACGTCATCGGTATAGAGGCCGAAGACGCCCCGCTCATATCAGCAAAGAACGGTATAAACATAGATCAGGTCCTTGAAGCGATAGTCAATAAGATACCGGCGCCCAAGGGCGACAGCAATGCACCGCTGCAGGCGCTCATCTTTGACTCGCTGTACGATTCGTACAAGGGAGTTATCGTATTCGTAAGGATAAAGAACGGAACGGTAAAAAAGGGTACGCCCATAAAGATGATGGCTACGGGTGCGACCGCCGAAGTTGTGGAGGTCGGCTATTTCGGTGCGGGACAGTTTATACCCTGTGAGGAGCTTACCGCGGGTACCGTAGGATATATAACCGCATCCATTAAGAATGTAAGGGATACGGCTGTCGGCGATACGGTCACAAATGCGGAGAATCCCTGTAAGGAAGCATTGCCCGGCTATAAAAAGGTTCAATCGATGGTATTCTGCGGCGTATATCCTGCAGACGGGGCAAAATATCCGGATCTAAGAGACGCCCTCGAAAAGCTTCAGTTAAACGATGCTTCGCTTTTCTTTGAACCTGAGACATCTGTTGCTCTGGGCTTTGGATTCAGGTGCGGATTTTTGGGACTTCTGCATCTTGAGATCATACAGGAGAGACTTGAAAGAGAATATAATCTCGATCTTGTAACGACAGCTCCGGGCGTTGTGTACAGAGTCCACAAGACAAACGGTGATATGATAGAGCTTACAAATCCCACAAACCTTCCCGATCCTTCCGAGATCGATTACATGGAAGAACCGATGGTCAATGCGGAGATCATGGTCACGACCGAATTTGTGGGTTCGATAATGGAGCTTTGCCAGCAGCGGAGAGGCCGTTATAAGAGCATGGAATATATTGAGGCCACAAGAGCACTTATCAAATACGAACTTCCCTTAAACGAGATCATCTACGATTTCTTTGATGCGTTAAAGAGCCGGTCGAGAGGCTATGCTTCTTTTGACTATGAGCTTAAAGGCTACGAAAGATCCGAGCTTGTGAAGCTGGATATTCTTATAAACCGTGAAGAAGTGGATGCGCTTTCGTTTATAGTGTTTAAGGACAGTGCCTATGAACGCGGCCGCAAGATGTGCGAAAAGCTGAAGGATGAGATACCCAGGCACCTGTTTGAGATACCCATCCAGGCTGCGGTGGGCGGAAAGATCATTGCCAGGGAGACTGTAAAAGCCATGCGCAAGGATGTGCTTGCAAAGTGTTACGGCGGCGATATTTCCCGTAAGAAGAAGCTTTTGGAAAAACAAAAAGAAGGAAAGAAGCGTATGCGCCAGATAGGAAATGTGGAAATCCCTCAGCAGGCGTTTATGAGTGTACTTAAACTCGATGAAGATTAAGAACGGTGAGATCTATGTTCATATACCCTTCTGTGTGAAAAAGTGCGATTATTGCGACTTTGTTTCTTTTGCATGCGACGATGAGGTAAAGCATGCCTATTTTGACAGTCTGATAAAAGAGATCGAACTTAATGCGGAGCCAGGGGCGGATATGCCCGTTGACTCCGTTTTTTTCGGCGGAGGGACGCCGGGGATCGCTGATGCTCATGAGATCCTGCGCGTACTAGATGCGTTAAGGTCAAAATATGAAGTGTCTCCGGATGCGGAGATATCGATAGAATTAAACCCCGCTTCCGCGGATCTGGAGAAGATTAAGATATACAGATCTGCCGGCATAAACCGTGTAAGCATAGGCCTTCAGTCTTCAGATGACCGTGAGCTTAAGATATTGGGGCGTCCGCACAGCTTTAACGACTTTTTAAGGACTTACGACGATGTACATAAAGCGGGATTTGATAATGTAAACATCGATATCATGAGCGCACTTCCGGGACAGTCGGTCAAATCTTATCTTAGTACGCTTGATACGGTCACAAAGCTCAAGCCGTCACACATAAGTGCCTACAGTCTGATAATAGAAGAAGGAACGCCGTTTTTTGAAAGATATAAGGATAATAAAGGCCTTCCCGACGAAGATACGGAAAGAGAAATGTATTACGCGACAAAGGAAGTTCTCGGCAAGGCCGGATATATGCGCTACGAGATATCGAATTATGCCGTGCCGGGAAAAGAATGCAGGCATAATACAGGTTACTGGGAAAGAAAGCCGTATAGGGGGTTCGGACTTGCGGCCGCATCGTTTGACGGCAGTAAAAGATATCAGATGCACAATGACTTAAAACGCTATATTAAAGGCGATCATGAAAGAGAGATCACGCTTCTTTCAAAAGAAGATGCGATGGCGGAATTTATGTTCCTTGGGCTTCGCATGATGAAGGGCATAAAAAAGACTCTGTTTAAAGAGGAGTTTTCTGCCGATATATATGATATATACGGGTCTTTACTCGAAAAACAGAAAGAAACGGGCCTTATAAAAGAAGAAGGCGACAGGATCTTTCTTACGGATTACGGTATTGATGTATCAAACGTCGTTTTTGCCGATTATCTGTTGGTTTAATTAATTAATAATAAAAAGTGTTTACAATTTATGTAAATCGTAGTTATAATAATTGCGAGAGTATTTTGAGGGGTAGCTTTATGAAATTTGTAAAAACTGAGGACCTTAGGAACGGAATGAGGATCGCGCGTCCTATTTACAACAAAAAGGGCGTTCTTTTGTATGAAAGAGATTCAAAACTTACAGATGCTGCCGTAAACAGTATTAAGAATTTCGGCCTTATAGGTATCTTTATCCTTGAACCTGCCGAGCCCTGCCCGCCCATGAGCGAGGACGACATCGAGTTCGAACGTTTCCAGACAATTCAGGTTTATGCAATAGAAGAAGAGTTAAGAGAGATCATCAATTCAAAGCGCACCAAGAAGCTTGATTCGATCGTGGCCGCTGTCGTAAAAAGTTACGGTCATCTTAACAGAAAGATCAATTTTACGCAGAATCTTCGAAGCCGTGAGGATTATGTGTACAAGCATTCGTTAAATGTGGCTATCCTGTGCGCGATGATGTGCCATAAGATGAATGTGCAGGTCGATGAGATCGAAGACTGCATTACCGCATGCCTTGTGCACGATATAGGTAAGCTTATGGTGCCCGATTCTTTGATCAAAGGTGAAACGGAAGAAAAGATAGATGAAATACTCGAAGCCAGTCAGGTCAACGGTTTCGATCTTATCGAGAGCGTATACAGTTCCAATCCCAATATCCGCCGTATATGCCAGCAGACCCAGAGAGTCCTTGCCGAGTTTAAAGAAGGAAAGATCACCGAAAAGCAGAAGCTTGTTACGGGTGCAAGGATCATGATAGTTGCGGAAGTATACGATTCGATGACCGCTATGGATGCCAATGAAGGCCCCAGAAGCGAGGTCGAAGCGCTGAGACATCTTGTGGGACATCCCGAGATCTTCCATCCGAAGGCTGTTGAAGCTTTAGTCAATTCGATAAACATACTTGCTCCGGGCACGAGCGTTGAGCTTACAAGCGGTGAGAAGGCCCTCGTTCTTTCGGTCAATCCGCAGGATGTATTAAGACCCATGGTACTTGTATTTTCCAGTAACCAGATCGTTGATCTTTCCGACAGAAGAATGTTCGACGATCTTGAGATCGCTGACATCATGAAAACCATGGATAATCGCTATGTAATGGACGAAGATGCATTAAAGAAGTTTACATTTTCGTGATTTTGCCATATTGACCCATTCGTATCGCAAAGTTAATATTTGTTTAGTTTAAATCAAAAGCTTCATGGTTTAGACCGTGAAGCTTCTTTTTTTCTTTTATCTATCCGATCGTTTGCTTCAGGGAGAGAAGACGAGGAAAATATGGTATACAAGGTTTACTCCGGCAGAGTCGGAGGTATTTTCGGTGACCTTATAACCGTAGAGGTTGATGCGTCGCCGGGTCTCCCCGGTCTTGAAATGATCGGTCTTTTGGCAAGCGAAGTCAGAGAAGCGGGCAACCGCGTAAGAGTTTCCCTTAAGAATAACGGCATCAGTCTTCCGGCGATGAAGATCACGATCAATCTTTCTCCCGCAGATGAGCACAAATCGGGTTCGGCTTTCGATCTTCCGATCGCCGTGGCAATACTCGGTGTGTACGGGCATATTCCGGATTTCGATCCCGAGAAAACACTTGTGATAGGAGAACTGTCCCTTGACGGTGAGATCCGTCCCGTGAGAGGAATACTTCCTATTGTAAAGATGGCACGGGAACAGGGCTTTGAGCGTGTGATCCTTCCTAAGGACAATGCGGCTGAGGGCGCGCTTATAAGAGGTATAGACATCATTCCCGTGGATACATTAAGTGAGACTATGGGGCTTTTGGCTTTGGGCGGGCAGTACTTTGAAGAAGCCGCAAAACCGTATAGGGAGAGCTTTGATCCCGAAAATGCGGAGACCGCCGATATTCCGGATTTTTCGGATGTGATCGGGCAGGAAAACGTAAAAAGAGCTGCAAAGATAGCGGCATCGGGATTTCATCATTTTTTAATGACGGGACCGCCGGGCTCCGGAAAGTCGCTTATCGCAAAGCGCATACCCGGTATCATGCCCGAAATGTCATATGAAGAATGTCTTGAGATCACCACTATATATTCCGTGGCTGGAAAGCTCACCAAAGACCAGCCGTTTGTAAAAAGAAGACCCTTCTGGAGCCCTCATCACGGAGCCTCCGCTCAGTCGATCGTCGGAGGAGGCTTGCTTGCAAAGCCGGGTCTTGTGAGCTTAAGCCATAAAGGCATACTGTTTCTTGATGAGATGCCCGACTTTAAACGCGAGACTATCGATATGTTAAGGCAGCCGCTTGAGGACGGCACGATAACTGTATCAAGAGCAAGACAGAGTCTTACATATCCCGCGGGATTCATGCTCGTGGGTGCCATGAACCCCTGCCCGTGCGGATTCTTTCCGGACAGGAGCAGGTGTAAGTGTACCGAAGTCCAGATATCCAGATATTTATCGAGGATATCGGGACCGATACTCGACAGGATCGACATATGCGTTGAAGTCTCAAGGATGGACCTTAATGAGATATCGGCGGAACACGGTTCAAGCGAGACGAGCGCCGAAATAAGAAAGAAGGTTGAAGCCGCCGTAAACAGGCAGAAAGAAAGGTATAAGGATGAAAATTTCAAATTCAACGCGGATCTTCCGGGTGCGAAGATAGCAAAGTACGTGCCGCTTGGTGCCAAAGAGACCGATTTTGTAAATTCGCTTTATGAAAGCATGAGGCTTTCGATGCGTTCTTTGTACAAATTATTGCGAGTATCACGCACGATAGCCGATTACGACGGAGACTCAGATGTGAGCGTCAAGCATCTGGCGGAAGCGGCCTGTTACCGTTTTCCGGATTATCTGGGAGGTTGACCATGGGGATATTTAAAGAGGTATATGAAAAAGAAAAAGAGCAGTTGCCGTATTTCTACTGGATAAGTCTGGTATCCGATATAGGAATACGCACATACACAAAGCTTCAGAGCGTATTTAACTCGCCGAAGGAGCTTTTTTGTGCGGGGGCCGGAAGATGGGAAAAGTCCGGAGTGTTTACAAAAAAGCAGCTCGAAAGGCTTGATCTTTATCAAAAGACCGACCCGGAGCGGGAGTATGAAAAGATGATAAGATCCGGGGTAAGCTTTATACCGGTCGAATCCGATGATTACCCCGAAAAGCTTAAAGAGATACCTTCGGCTCCGATCGCACTGTTTTTAAAGGGACGGCTTCCGCATTCCGGCGGACCCGTGGTCTCGGTGATAGGTGCGAGAGCATGCTCGCAATACGGTGAAAAGGCGGCATATGCTATCGGTGAAGCTCTGGGAGGCAGCAGGATCACGCTTGTGAGCGGTATGGCTCGGGGCATAGACTCGATCTCGCAGATCGCGGCGTTAAACGCGGGAGGCTATTCGCTTGCCGTGCTCGGCGGCGGTGTGGATGTCATTTACCCGAGAGAATCAAGGGTTTTATATGAGAGATTATGCGAAAGAGGAGGCGTCATATCCGAATTTGCGCCGGGCACCGAACCGAAACCGCAGTTTTTTGCCGCAAGAAATCGTATAATATCAGGCCTTTCCGATGTCCTGTGCGTGGTGGAAGCAAGAGAGAAAAGCGGGACCATGATCACGGTCGACGCCGCGCTTGAGCAGGGGAGGGAGGTATATACCGTTCCCGGGCGCATTACCGATCCGACGAGCAGAGGCTGCCTTGAGCTTATAAAGCAGGGCGCGGGAGTGATCACCGATGTTTATGAGTTTGTAAACGATATAATGACAAATTACGGAAAGCCGCAGAATGTGCAAAAGGATATAAAGGCCGATGATAAAAATCCGAAAGCCGGAAGATTCGACGATCTTTCTTTGGAGGAAAAGAAGATCGTTATATATACGGACGATAATTCTTTTACCGCAGACGAGATGTCTGCAAAGAGCGGGCTTAGTGTCCCGGACGTTGTAAAAGCCTGCGTGATGCTTACGGTTAAAGGACTTTTGGTGAATATGGGAGCGGGAAGATTCAATCCGACATCCGTGATCATTTCGATGAGAAATTACCTTATTGAAAATAAAACTTAATTATTTATACCTTGCGTCTTTAAAAAATTTAGTGTATATTACTTCACGATTGTCGATGACAGTCAAGTTCTTGTGAGGGGAACGGGATTAAATATCCGTAACGGAGTGGAAAATGGCTAAGAATCTTGTAATAGTGGAATCACCCGCGAAGGTGAAGACCATCAAAAAATTTCTGGGCAGCAATTATGAAGTTGTTGCAAGCTACGGTCATGTGAGAGATCTTCCCAAAAGTTCTTTGGGTATTGACGTCGAGCATGAATATGAACCCAAATATATAACAATAAGAGGAAAGGGCGATGTTCTTTCGCAGCTTAGAAAAGAAGTCAAGAAAGCAGACAAGATATATCTTGCAACCGACCCTGACCGTGAAGGTGAAGCTATTTCATGGCATTTGATGGAAGCTTTAAAACTTGATCCGAAGAAGACTTCCAGGATCACGTTTAACGAGATCACAAAAAATGCCGTCAAGGAATCGCTTAAAAACGCAAGAAAGCTCGACATGGATCTTGTGGATGCACAGCAGACACGAAGAATGCTCGACAGGATGGTGGGATACAGGATATCTCCGATCCTTTGGGCTAAAGTGAAAAGAGGCTTAAGTGCAGGCCGTGTGCAGAGCGTTGCATTAAGGATAATCTGCGATCGCGAGGCCGAGATCGAGAATTTTACGGCCGAAGAATTCTGGTCTATTGATGTTGTATTAAAGGCATCCGGTATTTCAAAGCCCTTAACATGCAAGTATTACGGAACCGACGGAAAGAAGAAGGATCTTCATTCCGAAGCCGAGACAAAAGCGGTCATTAAGGACATTGAGGGCAAGGATTTTAAGGTAAGTGAAGTAAAGAAGAGCGAACGTTCAAGAAAGGCACCTCTTCCGTTTACCACATCGACTCTTCAGCAGGAAGCCAGCAAGGCTTTAAACTT
>JAGCCY010000116.1 GCA_017651385.1 Lachnospiraceae bacterium | reverse complement strand
GTTTGTTACCGGGATCGTCTATGTGAAGGATATCCTCGATACCGGCACGATCAGCTGGGAACTCCCCGAAGGAAAGAAGAATGTGATCATATATCTTCCCGCGGACGCAACAGCCCTTATCCGCAATATGACTATCGACGGAGATTATGAGAGAGCCCGCAAAAATGAAAAGGTGCTGTGGCTCGGTGATTCGATCACACAGGGATACGGACCGCTTCGCTCTTCATGCACATATGTGAGCGTCGCCAACCGCCTCTTAAATTTTGACATCATTAATCAGGGTATCGGCGGCTACATATACGATAAGAAATCTCTGATGAAAATGGAGGGCTATGATCCGGACAAGATCATCATTGCGCTCGGGACCAATCAGCATCGAGACGAAGACATGACCATGGTCGAGGAGTACTATGAGACGCTCATAGGCATCTATGGGGATAAGATCCCGATCCTGTGCATAACGCCTATCTGGAGAGGGGATTCGTTTGACGGGCTTCCGATCCTGAAGGCATTTTGCGAAAGAGTAAAAAAGATCGCGGGAGCATATCCAAATGTAAAGATCATAGACGGAATGAAACTGGTTCCGAATTTCCCGGCTTATTTTCTGGATAATCTGCATCCGAACTGCTTAGGCTGCGAAGAGTACGCCAGAAACCTGGTTGCGGAGATGAAGCGGATCGGATTTGTATGATGCCGGATCAAGGCTTTAGAACCCAAAACAGGCAGTAAATTCGGCGCTGCCTTAAATATATAGGAGGTTTAAAAATGAAGATTGCTGTTCGTTATTTCACAAGAAGCGGTAACACCGAAAAACTTGCAAAGGCTATAGCTGAAGCAGTCGGAACACAGGCACTTACAACGGATGAACCGCTTAAGGAAGACGTTGATATCCTTTTCCTCGGAAGTTCCGTATATGCTTACGGTGTAGACGATAATATCAAGAAATTTATTTCGGATATAGATGTTAAGGTCGGCAGGGTAGTGAATTTCAGTACCGCAGCACTTATCAAATCCACATATAAGCAGGTGGCTAAGCTTCTTAAAGAAAAGAATATAGCTTTTGCTTCCGAAGAATTTTATTGTAAGGGTTCTTTCGGCCCCATGCACAAGGGTAAACCCGATGCGGACGATATAAAAGCAGCCGCCGAGTTTGCAAGAAAGGTTGTTGAGGGTTAAATGGGAAATAATTATTTCGATCCGTATGATGCACTTTTGCTTGATAATCAGGCATGTTTTCCGTTTTATGTCTGTGCCAAGGAGATAATAAACAAATACACGCCTTTCCTTAAGGAGATCGACTTAACTTATACACAATACATTGCAATGATGGTGATGTGGGAAGAAAAAACGGTACTTTCAAGACATTTGAAAGACAGATTGTTCTTGGATACGGGTACGCTGACTCCTGTCATAAAGAAGCTTGAGGAGAAAGGGCTTGTGACAAAGAAAAGATCCGAAACCGATCTGAGGGACTTGGTCGTGACCATAACCGATAAGGGCGAGGCTCTCAAAGAAAAGGCAGTGCAGATACCTTTTAAGGTGGGCAGCTGTTTTGAAGGTATGGACATGAAGGACATGGTCATTCTTAAGCCGGCACTGGAAAGGCTGATGGAATATTTTAAAAGAAATAACTATGAGGAAAAAAACAATGGGAGAGCAGTTTGATATACAGGAATATATGACCAAAGGTGTTGAGACGATCGTTGAAGGCGCCATAAGGTCAACACTTAAAAATCCGCGCGAAAGCGCTTTTATGCTTAAATTTGCCGCTGCCAGCAAAAAGGCTTCAAAGAAGCGTGCCGAGGAAGAAAAGGCGGGTATTCATGTACCTCCGTTTATTATTGCCAGCATAACATCGAGCTGTAATCTAAACTGTGCGGGCTGTTATTCAAGGCATAATCACGCAACGGTCGATGCAAAACCCGTAAGGCAGTTAAGAAGTGAGGAATGGCTTGATATATTTGATCAGGCGGAAGATATCGGAGTAAGTTTTATCCTTCTTGCGGGCGGCGAACCCATGATCAGAAGAGATATAATCAAAGCGGCTGGCAATAAGCCCAATATTCTTTTCCCGATATTTACAAACGGTACGTTTATGGATGACGATTATTTTGAACTCTTCGATAAGAGCAGGAATCTGATCCCCGTAATGAGTATCGAGGGCGACAAAGAAACAACCGACAAGCGTCGCGGAGCGGGTGTATACGATAAGCTTGTATCAAATATGAACCTTTTACAGGAAAAAGGTCTTATATTCGGGGCATCCGTTACGGTCACAAAAGAAAATATCGAAGAAGTGACAGGTGAGGAATTTATCGATTCGCTTGCCGAAAAGGGATGTAAGCTTGTGATATATGTTGAATTTGTGCCTGTAGATGATGAGGCATCAGACCTTGCACCCGATGATGCTGACAGAGAATTTTTAAAGGAAAGAATATCGGCACTCAGAAAAGAATATGACGAGACCGTATTTGTTTCCTTCCCCGGAGATGAAAAGGGTTCGGGAGGCTGTATCGCGGCAGGAAGAGGCTTCTTCCATATCAATTCTCACGGAGATGCAGAACCTTGTCCGTTCTCTCCTTATTCGGATATAAATGTCCGTGACACATCACTTCTTGAGGCGATCAATTCCAAACTTTTCGCTTCTCTTCGTGACGGCGGATATTTGAAAGAAGATCATGCCGGAGGCTGTGTTCTTTTTGAAAAGAGAGAACTTGTAGAGAAGTTATCGGATTCGCGCAATTATGCATAAAAGTTTCGTTGTCAGCCTTGACTTTGAATGTTTGCTGTGCTACTATATCATTCGTGCCGAAGAAAAGGCTTATAAGTGTGTGTAGCTCAGCTGGATAGAGCGTCTGGCTACGGACCAGAAGGTCGAGGGTTCGAATCCTTTCACACACGTATACACAAGAATACCCCGGACATTAGTCCGGGGTATTTTTGTGTAAGCCGAAGGCGCAGTCTACGAACCCAAGGGTTCGTATCTCGCCTTCGTTCTCCGCTTCGCTTCGGTCGGTGATGGACAGACGTCCACCGGACGTCTATCCCCGGTCGGCGATGAGCAGGCTCCACCGGAGCCTATCGCCCTTTCACACATGAATACCTACTTGAAGATGGGAAGGTTAGTTGGTAAACTGATGATAGCGCTGATGAATGGAGTTTATCGGGATGAACGGTGAAATGATTAAAAAGATAAAAACTTTGGTAAAGAGCGATATTTTTGCGGTAACTGTTGCGGCTTTATTGGGGTTTCTGGGGTTAAACTACTATTGTGAGATCGTTGCGGGAAATGTCTGGGGATATAGTCTGTTCTCCATTTTTGTTTTTATAGCGATATTCATAGTCTTTAAGTTTGAACTTGTAAGGATAAGATCTTTTGACAAAAACGGTCTTAAGAGGCTTGTCATCATTTCTGCTATCTTTTCATGGTTCTTTTCCGTGATGATGATAATGGGAGCTCAGCTTTCGGTCTATAAAGTTACCGATGGCGGGTTTGTCGGAAAAGGGCTTATTGTGATAAGAGGTTTGACTCTTTCTTTGGTGATCTTTCCCCTGT
>JAGCCY010000115.1 GCA_017651385.1 Lachnospiraceae bacterium | reverse complement strand
TCGCTTCCCACAAAGAGTTTAAGACGCGCCATAACGTTATCCATTCCGATACCGTTTGAATCCTTCTTCTCGCCCTTTAAGGATTTTCCGTTAAGCAGAGCATCGATCGTTTCTTCGTCCATGCCCGCGCCGTTATCTTCTATACTTATACATGCATAGTCGTCTATGCCGTATACACGCATCTTTATGACTCCCTTGCCCATCATATCACGTATGCCGTGGTTGACACAGTTTTCGACAATGGGCTGAAGTATCATACTGGGCATCTTGACATCCAGAAGCGAACTGTCTATCGACTTCTCGTAGTGGATCTCACCCGAAAAACGTACATTCAATATATAAATATAATAATCCACAAGTTCAAGCTCTTCGCCTATCGTAACGGTCTCCGAACCTTTTTTGACATTATATCTGAAAAATTCGGCCATGACCTGCACGTATTCATAGGTCCTGTCGGCTCCCTCCATCATGGCAAGCTGGGCTCCGGCATTTAAGGTGTTAAAAAGAAAATGAGGATTGATCTGTGCCTGGAGATACTTAAGCTGGGCGTCCTTTAAGTGTGTCTCCATCATGAGTTCTTTTTCTTTTAACTTCTGCTCTGTCTCCGCATTTTCGCGAACCTGCCTGATATAATTCTGTATACTTACGACCATCTGGTTAAATGCGGTCGTAACGACTCCGATCTCATCACGCGACCGGACCGTAAGAGGTTCGATATCAAAATTACCCTTTGCAACCTCGTCGGCCATGCCGGTAAGAGATCGCAACGGCCTTATTATTCCCGCGGTAAGTCTTAATATCAGTAAGACATTTAACACGATAACGGCAATAAGGATGATATTTCCTATGGTCTCAAATGTCCTTAGAGCCGATACCATTTCACGATAGTTCTCGGAATTTTCTTTGAACTGCTCGTTGTTAAGACTGTAGATATAGGTGTTTAAGAAACCGTAGAGTTTTGTGGCCTCCTCATAACGTGTCCTGTATTTTTCGACATTTCTGCCTCGCTTGGCTTCAATGGTCTGGCTTACTTCGTCTAAGTAGGCTTCCGACATGTTCCTTATGGAGAACTCCATCCTGTCAAGCGTCTTACCGGTAACGGTCTCGGAAAGGCCGGCAGTCAGTTCCGTATATTCCTGAGCGATCTTATAATAATTTTCAAGCGAATCGCTCGTCTTTGCATTTAAGTACTCCGTCATACTGTCCTGCACCGACTTAAGCGATGAAGAAAGCTCATTTAACTGGATATTGGCCTGATAAACGGTATCGATCTTCGCGGACATGTTGTTTATACCGGCTAAGAGAACAATATTGATCGAGAATACAAAAAGGTTGACCACAAGCGACATAACGGTCATCTTAACCTGAACGGACAGATTTTTGAGCTTATTCTTCATCTTCTTCTCTGTCCTCCATGTATTCGGTGACATTTCGCTTGTTGATAAGCGTAATGTCGGTCGTGAAATACTGGCTTGTGTAACCGTATTCAAAATATTCGGAAAGTGCATCTATGCTGAACTGCCCCATCTGATCCGTATCAACCGAAACGGTCGCATAGATAACGTTTCTGTCTATACCCTTTAAAATGGTCTCGGAATCATAATCTCCCAATATATTTACAAGACCTACTTCATTGTAATCGACCACTTCCTGATATGTGCTTGTGGTATCGATCTCATTTAAGCATACCACTATGTCAGGAAGATCTTCGCGGCCCTTCACAAGAAGATTTCTCACGGATTCTTCGACCGAAAACTCATTTGTGGAATCGACGGAATACATGGAAACCTCGATCGGAGGATGCATGGCCTTACTGGAACCGGGTTCCGTCTCGATGGTTTCCTGGATGGCACCGAACAAAACGTTCTGACCCGTATCCACCGCATAAGCATCCGTAAGAACGACAACTCTTATCTTATCTTTTGAGAAAGATTTTTCGGCAGAAAGATTTATAATAAGTCCGCCGTACAGCTTGCCCAGATTGTAATTGCTGATACCCACAAAACTTAAACGATCGGAATTCGAATTGTCGGAATAGACGGTCACAACACTTATCCCGGCATCATTGGCCTTATTGATAAGCCTTGTCATCTCTTCACTTTCATCGGCCGCTATGATGATGCCGTCAACACCCGATGCGATCGCGATCTCGGTAAGATCGTATATATCATAGTCCTTTGAAAGATTTTCCGACATCATCTCCACATATGCATTCTGTTCTTTTGCGGATGCAAGTGCGGACTTATAGACAGACTGCCAGAACGACGAATCGGAATCGTCGGTGATCATCGCATAATATCTTTCGTATTCCGTATTTTCCTCTTGTGCGCCGAGTCTTGTACTGAAAGAAATATAATAGAAAATAAGCAGTACCGTAAGTACCGCGAGAATACCCGTTATTACCCATATACTTAAGGAGCTTAACCTGAGCCGTCCGTTTTTCAAATATTGCCTCCGAAATGAACACTGTAATAATAAAATAACACAAAAACCCCGTGAGTAACAATCATGTTCTCACGGGGAATTTGTAAGTACCTTCGACTTATTCTTTAAAAATTTGTAAGAGAGGCTATCTGAGCCACAAGCATCTTGTCGAAGTCATCCTTTGATTCGTTTTCTTTCTTTTTACCTTGAACTTCGTCCTTAGGTCTTTCCTTAAGGGTGTTCTTTACGGGTGCCAGAACAAATAATTCGGGCCGGTCATACAAAACACTACGCATACTTTACCCTCCTTGCCAATGAAAGTAATCAGCTGACTGATGCAATCCCTTGCTACATATTGTTTCTCAATGTATATATCGACCACTATATATAGTATCTTTAGTCCAAAATCTATTATTATCAAAAAATTAAAACAGTCTTATAAGAAGCATATATACAAGCGTTCCTCCGAATATGCTCAAAAGGGTGTTTCTCTTAAGAACATGGAGCACGACCACGACCGCTATGGAAATAACGGACTCAAAAAGCGATAAAAGACCGAATGTTTCTTTTGCCAGAGGATCCTTTAGGCAAAAGATCACCAATATGCCCATTATCGCCGGCGGAAGTGCATTTACAACGTTCTTTACCTTTGGCGGCATCTTCCTTGAACCCGAAAAAAGGATGAAAGGCAATGCCCTTAACAAAAACGTTACGACTGCTGCCGCAAGCACAAGAAACAGAAGATGACTATCCATTTTGTGCCTCCTTCCTGCCGGGAAAAGCATTGACCGAAGCCACAAAAAGCACCGTGATGATAAGAGTCGGGATCAAAAACACTTCTTTTCCGAAAATAAGAAGGCAGACGATCGAGACTAAGATCCCGATCAGCGCCGATACATAAGCGTTCTTTTTACCGCTTAATATCTGCTCGGTAAGTATCACGGCAAACAAAGCGGTCATTGAAAAATCGATGCCGCTAAGATCAAACGGGATAAACGAACCTAAGATTGCACCGAGCATCGAGCCGGTTATCCAGTAAAGCTGGTCAAAAAGCGTGATAAAAAACCACGAAGAGCGCATTTTTTCTTCGGGGTCCTCGGTCCTGCACCCTGTAAGTACCGAATATGTC
>JAGCCY010000114.1 GCA_017651385.1 Lachnospiraceae bacterium | reverse complement strand
ACTATCCAAGCCACTGGCATTCCGCACTTGAGATAATCATGCCTGTAGAAAATCACTATGATGTGATAGCCTCAAATGTCATGTACCATATTCCTCAGGGCGGCATTATAATCATCCCTCCCGGAGAACTGCATGAACTGCGTGCTCCCGAAACCGGAAAGCGCTTTGTATTCTTAATGAATATCTCTTTGATAAGCCGGCTTAAAGGCTACACCGGTATCCAGGCCTTAATGACAAGACCTCTTCTTATCACCAACGAACTTTACCCGCAGATATATGACGATATCTATAATATCCTTATCCAGATAAGGAACGAATACTTTCAGAACAGCGAATATGCCGAACTTATAATTCAGGCCAAAATGCTTGAAATGTTCATCAAGATCGGTGAAAATCACATAAATGCCGATGAGCTTTTCCCTGCCGTTAGACCCTATAAGCAGAAGGAATATGTGCAAAAGTTCAATCAGACGCTTGAATACATCGACTCCCATTATATGGAAGATATAAGTCTTGAAAGCGTCGCTTCTCAGGCAGGATTTTCAAAATTCCACTTTTCAAGGCTGTTTAAGCAGTATACCGACTATACTTTCTGTGACTATCTGTGTTACAGACGCATAAAAGCGGCCGAGGAATTTCTTGCGGTTCCGAGTTTTTCGATCACCGATGTTGCGATGCAGGCAGGATTTTCAAGCATATCCACTTTCAACAGACTGTTCAAACAGCAAAAGGGATGCTCGCCGAGCGAATACCGGTCCCGTTCTCAAAGCTATGTAAAACGTAAATCCAGACAGTGATCTTTGTTTATATCTCCCGGGAATCAGACATTCCCGGGATCTTTTATTCGTATCTGTACTTAAAATCAGTAAATACCGCTTTGCCGCCGGTCTGTCTTGTCGAATACACAAAAATACCGAATCTGCAGCCCGTAAAGTGGTCAAGTTTAAAGAAAAGTCTGTGAGCGGCTCCGACTTTTGTCCATTTCTCTCCGTCCTTAATATAGAAGAAATCAAGTTTATCCTGTAATCCCTCAAAGTTCGGCTTTAAACAGAACGTAACTTTTGAGCTTCTAAGCCTTATCTTTTCAACAACCTCTCCCGGCATGAAATCGCCGCACTCGCCGATCCTAATCGGACCGTCCGGTACCGTACGGATCACCTTTATAAGGTAATAGCAGCCGGAATTCTTGGTGATACCCAAAAGTCCGTATGAACTCTGAAGAGCACATAATCCTGCTACATCGCCTTCATTTAAGTCTTTTGCATCGACCGTTACTTCGGCCTCGCATCTTGGGAACATCATACGCTGGGTAAGCGTATTCTGCGCATAAGTGAGGTTTGAACATATCTTGTCGGTCTTTATCACAAGCCCGCCTTCGGGCTTAAAATACCATAACCTGTTGTCGGGACAGTGATTCCACTCCCACTGAAGCTTAAGCCTGCTCTCACCCGTCACGGGATCCGGCATAAAACTGTCCGACGTATATACGGGTTCATATCTGTAATAAGGCTTGCTGCTCGCAACATCGAGCCGTTTTACGACTTTGCCGTTTATACCGAATACGGGGAAATCATTTTCCCACGTTACCGGCACAAGCATCGGCATTCTGCCTACGGCACCCGAATCGCGGAAAAGTATCGCATACCATTTTCCGTTCATCGAATCCACGATGCCGCCCTGGGCAACGCCCATGTTGAAAAAGCCGCCGTCATCGGAAAATACATCTTTTCCCTTAAATTCTCCGTCTATACTGTCCGACACAAAACAGCTTTCAGTACGCATCTTTCCCTGCGGCCAGTGTATAAAGAAAATGTAGTATTTCCCGTTTATCTTGTAGATGTGCGAACCTTCGTAGCCAAGTCCTTTGTAGCCTTCGGGTTCTTTGACTATCACTCTGTCGCTTCCTTCGACCGGTGCCTTTAAGTCCTTGTCGAGTTCGACAAGATGTATCTCGTTATTGCCGTATACAAGGTAATTTCTGCCGTCTTCGTCAAACAAAAGCGAACAATCGTGATAATAGCCCTTTACGGTGTCCTTTTTCCATTTTCCGCATACATCGGTCGCGGTAAAATGATACGTGGTCTGAGTAAAATGGCTTACAAAAAGAACATGGAACACGCCGTCCTTATACCTTATGCACGGTGCCCACATGCCGCCGCCGTAACTGTTAAGCTCTCTCTCAAGCCTTTCCTCCGGCGTATCGTCAAGCGTATCGAATATATATGACGCAATTTCCCAGTTCTTAAGATCGTACGAACGCAGCACCGCACCGCCCGGCATAAAATACATGGTCGTGCTCACCATATAAAATGTATCGTTAACCCTTATCACATCGGGATCCGGATAATCGCATTTGATTATCGGATTTAATTCCGTATCAGTCATCTGTTTCTCCAACCTTTTATTCTACAACGCCAAACCCGCAGATCGTGAACTCCCCATTCTCAAATCCGTCTTTCATCTTAACTTCGATGTGATGGCGTTTTGTCTCTGTTTCCTCAAATACTATAAACGGATTGGCATGCGTCCAGCCTATGATCTTTGGATCGATCGTGAGCCTGAGCTCTCCGTCCGCATACACCTTTGCGGTAGCCGCATTCGGATCCGCCGAATCCTTATATATGATCAAAAGGCTCTTACAGTCTATATCCATTGCAAACGGCTTGTTTGCGCCCCCTTTATACATCCAGTTGTCGGGAAATTCGGGGCTTACCGTAAGATCCATATTCCGTTCAACGCATTGCACCTGCTTATCGGTATGGGTAAAATCACCTTCCGATATCTCGGCTTTTACGGGACTGTGTTTTTTGTCCAAAAGTTTTACATTCGAAAACTGTGCGCCAAGCGGAGGCTTTATATCCTTAAGCGTCTTTATCTCTTCATCTTCCGGCGCTTTATCGATATCTTTAAAAAGTTTAAGGATACCGTCCGCCATTATCGTGTGGCCGATATTGGTGGGATGGAAGCAATCGTAAAAGAACTGGTTCTTCGAGACCACCCTTCCTTCCGAAGCCTTAAGATAAAACTGCTTTGTAACGCACTTTTTTGTGCTTACCATGGGAAGGTTATAACCAAATCCCACAGGCGAAAGACGTTCTTCAAGATTGAAATCGTCCTGGAATACCGCGAAAAGAAGTATTACCGCAGGACTTCCGGGGCCGTTATATATCATCTGCACCAAAGAATCGTAACATCTGCCGCCCGTCTCATCTCCGGCATCATTGACCGCAAATTCCACGACCACGATATCCGGAACGACCTTGCCGTCATAAAGAACATCTGTCTCGTATCTTAACATTCCAAGCTCCGACGGAGTCCCGCCAACGCCTGCTTTTACATAATGAATGTTTTCATCCGTTCCTTTTCCCGCAAGTTCGCAGAAGCCTTTAAATGTTTTGTATGCGTAACACTCAGTATTTATGGGAATTGCTCCCGCACCCTGTGTGATGGAACCGCCTATAAATGCGACAGTGACATCCTCACCGGCTCGCGCCTTTTTTAAAGCCCTCTTTATACGTGCATTGTTGCCGTAACTTACGACCGAATTGTCTATCATATCGGCATAGGCCTTAAGAGAGGTATCAACGGGATCCTCTTCCTCCTGCACCGGAGCGGTGTAGCCGTCGTTTAAGTAAAACCTGACCGTTGCCTTTCCGATTATGCCGGCTTTATTAAAATCAAACCGGAATTGCCCGGGTTCCTTGTCGTCGTCCGACCAGTCGACCTTGTCAAGCTCTATAAGCTTTTCGGAGCCGTCGCACCTTACATTTGTGATGATCTTTGTACCAGAGCCGTAAAGATCCTTATTACCGTACATATGGAAACAAAACTTAACTTCGTCATCCGGTTCATCCGTTTCGACCGATACTCCTATCTGTGCAACAAGCTTTCTTAAGCCTTCGGTCGTCTTTAAAAGATTCAGTTCTTCTTCATCTTCGATCCCGCCCGCAAGTTTTGCGCTTGAAACAAGTCTTCCGTCCGTCAAAAAAACAAACTGCACAAAAGAACCGTCATCAAGCGGCATAGCTGCGACGTCTTTATTTCTCAGTATAAAAAACGACTGTGATTTTTTAATGGGATCCTTCGGAGCCTTGGGCTGTAAGGAAACATCGGGTGTATTGTTCATCTCATTCCTCCGAAAAAACGGTCCGCTCACATTCCCAGCAATAAGAAAATGTGCATAGTTTTATTCCGATTTTACTGTTTACATTTTATTAATACATTCGTCATTATTCTCCCTAACGTTTGCCCTAGTGTGGTCAATTTATGCGAAAAGAGCAATAAAAAAGGAGTTTCTCCTAAGAGAAACCCCTATATCCTTACGCTGTCTTCTGTTATTCGTACTTTCTGTAATTTCCGCTTAAAGCAAGAAATGCAAAGAAATAAAGACAATTATCGTAGTAACGTCTTTCGCCCTTTCTGAGTGGTGTGTTATACAAAGCAGAAAGCCATTCCTTTGAAAGATCGTTTATGCCTGTTACGATAGCGGTCTCGGCGATCGTAGCCATAAGCCCTATGGGATGAAGCGCGTCGGGACCCGCTACGGTTCCGTCGACCTCATATATATGAAAATTGTTGTTTCTTAAGTCATCAATAAGAAACTTCTGAATATTCTCACAGGCCTTAAGCTGTCCCACGTCTTTTTGATTCCAAAGATAATCAAGCGATATATTGGCTGCCGTTCTGTAAGAATCGGAATAAAACCAGTCGTGTCTGTCCTTTGTCCAGGGAAGGGGCATCTTTAGCGGCGAACCGTCAAACTCAGCATATTCTGAGGAAAACCCGGTAACGGGATGGCATGCCTTTACAAGATACTCGCGGCTTATCCTTGCGGCTTCTTCAAAAAACGGTCTGTCTTCTTCATACGCCCACTTTGCAAAAAACTCATAGAAGTGAGGCAGATGATATGAAGGATCCGTGAAGGGCGAGCCCGGCGTAAACAGGATCTGGTGATTTTCGTTATTAAACATCGGAGCTCCGGGTCTTTCGGGGCTTCCTTTATGTATCATGGCGGAAAGGATCTCTTTTGCCTCATGGGAATAGTTAAATATTCCTTCGCCGTCTCCCCAGCGCTTTGAAGCAAAGAAAAGAGCCAGAGCATAGTATTCCTCACCGTCCGGAGCGGGTCCCATGGCGTTCTTTGTACCGTCGGTCTGACATGACCATGCAAAAAAGCCTTCATTGAAGCCTTCGGTCATATACATGTAGGTTTTGGACCATTTCCAGATACGGTCAAACTGTTCTTTCATGTCAAGCTGAACACAGAGCATCATACCGTAACTCATGCCTTCGGTTCTTGCATCAAAGTTGCCGGTATCCATGATATATCCCATATCATCGCCCGCATCAAAATATACCCTGTCTTCGCCGAAGAAATATTCCTGTTTTATCTCTTCAAGTCTTTTTAGTGTTTCCGCATCGGATATACCGATGGCATTAAAATAGTTTTTATACTCCATGCTCGTCCTCATATCATTACGTTATCTTCGTGTTATGATCTTTGCCATTTCTTCAAATGACAATCCGTACGGAATGTTATATGTCCCGACACATATAACCTTATCATAGCCGTTTTCGCACAGATACCGGTCAAATTCCACAGCGGACTCCACTAATTCCGCTTCATACATACGCCTTGCGACGCTGACCGAACTGTCGCCTCTTATTACCACTATCTCAACGCCCTGATCTCCCGCGGTAAATCCCGTTTCATCTTCGGGAAGAGGATTGATCGGAGGCGGGGTGACTTCTTCCGGAATTATCGGCGGAACGGTCTCCGCATCGGGTTCTTTAAATTCCGGGCCGTTCTGTTCCGTCTTATCGGATGTATCCGATACGTCCGCATCTTTTCCGTCATCGGCCGAAGTCTCTGTTACGTCTGCTCCGGCGGAGGAGTCCGTACTTACGGATGTTTCGGTCCCGCTTTTTATATCTTCCTTATCATCGGATACGGTAACATCCGTATCAGCTGATGCTGCATCCGATATACTTGTTGTCAGATCGGTAAGGGTTTGAGACTCTATCATGCCAAGCTCCGAAGCACGCTTTTTAACTGCGGCATCGGACATCTTCTCGGGTTTTGCACCAAGTCCGAGCACAAGTGCCGCAACGATAAGTCCCGCGCCTATTCCCCTTGAATAGGATTTTAAATTCATATCTTTTCCTTTTATTTCTTATTTGCAAAAAGATCTATGACAAGTTTGACTTCGCCCACACCAAGATTCAATTCCTTGGCTATGGCCATGTTTGACTTGCCTTCTTCATGCATCTTTCTTATTATCTCGTTAGAATTTTTACGGCTGTCGTTATCTTTGTCAAAGTGAAGTTCCACATCGGGTTCGCCTTTGAACTCATCGATCTCGGGTCTCTTTGTCTCGATCATCGGAGGCTTTACCGCTTTTCCGGTCACGGGTTTTTTAACCGTACGCGGCTTTGAAGGCTTTGGCGAAGTATCGGGAGAAATGACCGTATCCCCTTCTTTTATGCTGCTTTCAACCACATCGTTTAACAGTTCTATCTTTTCCGGCATAAAAGGAACGAAGTTCTCCGCCTCTTTGGCCTGTTTTTCCTTTTCCTTAAGCTCCGCATCCTTTTCTTTGAGTTTTTCTTCTTTTTCAAGAAGAAGCCTGTCTTTTTCTTTTAACTCCTCATCCTTTTCCTTAAGCTCTTCGTCTTTCTCCTTAAGTTCTTCGCCGGAGTTTTTAAGCTTTTCACCCTTATCGTTCAACATATCATACAGGAATACCGCTTCCTGATGATTGTCGTTAATGCGCTTTAAGACAGTCTCCGAATACTCGTCAACGGCCATGATCTTTTCGTTGGAAAGTTTTTCAAGCTGTCTTTCCGTTTTTTCCACGGAATAATTGACAGTCTCGTCCACCATGTCCTCGATACGCTCTCTTGCACCTAAAACTTCCCGCTCGACCATGTCCTTGATAAGCTTATCGTCCACTATTTTGTTCCCGTCATCGTTCTTCTTACCGTCCGGCAAAAAGAAGGAGGCTGTAAAAAACAGCACTCCTATCACAAGTAATACAATTGCTGTAACGCTCATAATAAACTATATCCTCACATCAAAAGAACCCGGCTGACCTTTTACGATAACCTTTCCTTCCGCATCCTTTTCTTCTGATTTACGATGTTTTCCGCCGTCTCCGGAATATTCATTGGAGCCTTTGTCACGTGCATCAAACCTTTTCTGGTTATTGGACACATCGTCGGCCCTGTTAACGGCGTTTGATCTGTCTTCGGTCTCCCGCTGCACATCATGCACGACCGCAGCCTGATCGGATGCGATCTTGGCATCCTCGCCCTGCCGCTGGATAGCGAAGTCCTGAACTCTCGTTATGGCACCCTGTAATTCAATAGGTCCGATAGCCATACCCACACCTCATTTCCGTACAGCCTCAATAGATGGCTGTCATCTTGACATCGCCGCCTTCTTTGATGAAACGGCAATACTTCATAGCACCCTTTACAACGGTAGATACGTCACCTATGCAGATCTTTGTACCGGGGTAAACATCTCCGGTAACGATCACCTGACCCTGGGTATCGGCATCAAGAACCGACTGATACTGCTCAAGTTCCTGCATGCATTCCGCAAGCCTTGCAGAACTGTTCTTGCTGACAGTGGCAAGCTTTTGTATCTGTGCAAGCTGATCGGGAAGCATCTTGACTCCGGCCTGAAGTTTTTGCTTGGCTCCCTCAAGAACAGGCTTGATCGTGGAAAGCGACTTGTTTAACTCGGCTATCTCTTTTTGAAGGGCTGCCACAGCCTGCTTAACGGTTGCGTCAACACCGACTTCCACTATGGTATCGGCTCCCATCTGTGAGCCAAGATTCTTGACCGATATCGATACCGTTGCGCAGACCTTTCCGCCTGTTATAAAGCCTCTCTTGCCCGTAACATGTACTTCGGTACCCGCCACAACATTACTGTGCAATATGGATTCCGCATCAATATAGCCCTCTGCGGTGGCTGTCGCATTTTCAAGAAACTTGCTTACTATGTTTCCGCCGGCTTTAAGAACACCCTTATGCATACCGTTCATACCGTGCGCGATCGTAATGTTTTCGCCCGCCTCAAGATATGCTCCTTCAACGACTCCCACTACTTCTATGGAGCCCTGGGCTTTTACGCTGAAATTCTCGCAAACGTTACCGTTTACTTTTACGCTTCCTTCGTAATCTATGTTTCCTACCGAGTTGTCTACATTTTCTACTTCCAGGATATTGGAAACGAAAACCTTGCCTTCGACCAAAGAAACATGACCGGATACATCGGAATAAAGTTCGGTCTTGTCTTCGCTCTGTGTAATGTTGCGACCGAATTTTAAGATTGCGGCTTTTACGTCCGCAGGCCTTATCTTTTCGCCTCGTACATTGACACCGGGCTCACCGTGTACAGCCGGAGTAAGCCTTGCAAGAAGATCGCCCTTCTTACAATGGTTGATCGTGTTTAAGTTAAAGAAGTCAACACTTCCGTCTTCGTTAAGAGTGGGACGTACTCTGGGATCGGTATTAAAGAAATACTCAATGGAAGCATTGTGTCCCTGCTTGGCCGGAGTACCTCTTGCAACAACGATATCCGTACAATACTGTCTGTTCTTAAGGAAATCATCTATCGCATTATTATCGATACCTTCAACAATACCACGCGAAGAAAGTTCACTCATGAACTCTCTTAAGCTCATCTGCTCTCCGCCCTCAAAGGGTGCGATGACCCTTGCGGTAACCGTCATATTGTCGGGTGAAATATTGATCTTTACGAACTCACCGTCTGCATGAGTAAAAGAATTGGGCGTAGGAACTTCAAGCTCCTCCGTAGAGATAAGCGCAGCCATCAGATCCTTGGGATCATACATGATATCCTTAAGCTGCAGATATTCGACGAGTTCCTCTCTCCTTAGATTCTCGCCTCCGTCCGTAGCAGGATAGACCTTGATGGAACATTTTCCGCCCTTTGAGATGATTTGGAAATATGCGTTCATTTATACCCCCCTGTCAAGTGATTTTCCCGTGTACCTTTCGGCTTATGCCAATATTCCCATATATTTTCCGAGTTTTTCTTTCATCTTCTGAAGTGCTCTTGTGTGAAGCTGTGATACTCTCGACTCGGAAACTTCAAGGGTATAACTGATTTCTTTTAATGTAAGCTCTTCATAATAATATAAAAGAATAACCTGTTTTTCCTTTTCGGTCAGAACTTCGAGCGACTGTGCAAGCTGCTCTTTAAGTTCCGCTTTTTCAAAAACCTCTTCGGGACCGTCGAAATGCGATGCGAGATTTTTCTCGTTCGGTACCTCACTTCCCGATTCCATAAACTCGTTTAAAGAAACAACGTTTGTAACCTTCATCTGTGACTGCCAGTCACAAAGCTCATCGGATGAAATGCCAAGTTTAACGGCTATTTCTTCGTCGGTCGCGGGTCTGCCCTTTTCGACCTCGATCTCTTTCATTGCGGAATCGATCTGGCGCTGGCGCTGACGTACGGTCCTCGGTATCCAGTCCATTTTCCTGATCTGATCAAGTATCGAACCGCGGATCCTTAAGCTTGCATATGTCTCGAATTTGACATCTTTCGAAAGTTCAAACTTATCGATCGCATCGATAAGACCAAAAATACCGTAACTTACCAGATCGTCGTACTCAACATTATATCCTAAATACATGCTGAGCCTTCCGGCGACAACCTTAACAAGCGGTGCGTACTCAAGTATCAGCTGTTCTCTGAGTTCGGGTGACCGCTTGGCTGCATATTCATCCCATAGTTTTTTCTTACCCTGTTCATCCATGTACTGTGTTTCCTTTTGGCCTCCGGCCTTATTTTATTAAGGATTGGGATTTTCCTCATTCCCGTCCTCTTGACTTTCATTGTCGGTCACGGGTTCCTTCTCGATAACCTCTCCTTCATCGGCAACCTTGCGCTCGTTCTTTTTATCAAAGGAATCAAGTATCATTTTAATGACACAGCCTATAAAATAGAACACCACAAGCGTTGAGAGCAATGCAACAAGCATCGCATTTAATGT
>JAGCCY010000113.1 GCA_017651385.1 Lachnospiraceae bacterium | reverse complement strand
CTTTGCCTTTAGCATTACGATCTCCGCGCCGTTTATAAGCTCAAGCGCATCGGTTCCCGCTTCTGGATATTCGGACACACCGACGCTTACCGAGAATGTCACGCTGCTTCCGTTTGTGAGTAAAAAAGGCTCTCTTAATCTTTCCTTTATCTCGTTGTATATGGCTTCCACTTCGGAATTGCCCGCGGGTGAATATATCGCAATAGAGTATATATCTCCGTCAAAACGGGCGCCTATCACGTTATCTCTGCAAAGGCCTCTTAAATATATACCGAAATTCTGAATGACTTCATCGCCGTAAATGATACCGATCCCGTCGTTTATCTTATGAAAATCGTCGATATCTATCATCATGATGGCAACGATGGTCTTCTCGTTTTCGGCTTTTTCGAGAAACTCTTTAAGCTTCTGCACAAAATAATTTCTGTTGAAAAGCCCCGTGACAAAATCATAATATGCCATAAAAGAAAGCTCGTTGTTAAGAAGCTGCTTCTTTGTGACATCGGAAAGAACTATAAGATAGCCTTCGACGTTTCCTGTCTCGTCTCTCTTTATATGAGATTCAATTTCGATAAAACGCTTTCCGTCGATATGTTTTGCAACGATCGAATTCTCATTTATCTCATAACTGTCGGGGAAGAAAAGAGATCTGACCTTGTCTCTTTCTTCCTCGGACAGCATATCGAGTAATTTAATAAGATCCGAATATTCAACGGGAACAATGTCAAAATAATCGGACCAGTTGCCGAAAGTTCTGACCGTTTTTGTTGAAGGCTGATAAAAAATGAATAAATGACCCGTGTTTTCAAGGATCATCTTATAGATCCTCTCATTTGCTTCATAGGTATTATTCATTGCGGTAAGCATATCTACCTGATAACGTAAGTCTTCCATCTTCATCCTCTCTTCGGATGTTATTTATTTCTTTTCGATATAACCCTGTGCTTTTAAAAGCTCTGCGCAAAGAACTGCACCGCCGGCAGCACCTCTTACGGTATTGTGAGAAAGACCCACAAACTTATAATCGTATACAAAATCTTCTCTTAAACGGCCGATAGAAATGCCCATTCCGTTTTCGAAATCAACATCAAGTTTAACCTGCGGACGATTGTCGTCTTCAAGATACTGGATAAAAGTCTTCGGAGCCGAAGGAAGGTTTAATTCCTGAGGAGCACCGCTTGCTTTTCTTAAAGCATCGATAAGCTGCTCTTTTGTGGGCTTTTTCTTAAATTTTACAAATACTGCGGCTGTATGACCGTTAAGTACGGGAACACGTATACACTGTGTCGTGATGACAAGACCTTCTTTTTTCTTGATCTCACCGTTTGAGAGTGTACCCAATATCCTTAAAGGCTCCTGCTCGCTTTTTTCTTCTTCGCCCGATATAAAGGGAATAACGTTTTCGATCATTTCAGGCCAGTCTTTAAAGGTCTTGCCTGCTCCGGAAATAGCCTGATATGTCGTTGCAACAACTTCATAGGGCTCGAATTCGCTCCATGCCCATAAAGCGGGTGTATACGACTGGATCGAACAATTGGGCTTAACGGCGATGAATCCTTTCTTTGTGCCGAGACGCTTTCTCTGATCTTCGATGAGTTTTGTATGATCGGAATTTATCTCGGGGATTATCATGGGCACATCTTTTGTCCATCTGTGTGCTGAATTGTTGGATACAACGGGAGTCTCCGTTTTTGCGTAATCCTCTTCGATCTTTCTTATCTCGTCCTTGCTCATGTCAACGGCTGAAAAGCAGAAATCAACTTCTTTTGCAACGCCTTCAACATCCGTTACATCTTTAACCACTATTTTCTTTACGGCTTCAGGCATGGGAGTGGTCATCTTCCATCTGTCGCCGACTGCTTCTTCATATGTTTTCCCTGCAGATCTGGGGCTTGCTGCGATAGTTGTCACTTCAAACCAGGGATGATCCTCAAGAAGCGAGATAAAACGCTGTCCTACCATACCTGTTCCGCCGAGAATTCCGACTTTTAACTTTTCCATTTTAACTTCCTCCGAATTTAAATATTTTAAAGCCTTACGGCTAAAAAAGCATTTTCTTTTTCTATTGCTTCGATCATCGACCTTTCACCGGGAGCACCGGCGGTCAGACGCTTTGAAACGCACGTCTTAAGCGAGATCTCTTCATATATGTCGTTATCAAAAAGCTCCGAGAATTCTTTTAATTCATCGATCTTCATGTCGTCGATCGCTATGGACCGCTCTATACAATATAAAACGATCTCACCTATCACGCGATGAGCATCGCGGAAAGGCATTCCCTTTTTGACCAGATAATCGGCAGCATCAGTTGCATTGATAAATCCCTTTGTTGCGCTTTTAGCCATTATCTCTTTGTTAAAACGTGTGGTTGAAAGCATGCCGGTAAACATGGTAATGCAGTCATGAGCCGTCTTAAAGGCGTCAAAAGAAACTTCTTTATCCTCCTGCATATCTTTGTTGTATGCAAGCGGAAGTCCCTTCATGGTCGTAAGAAGCGACATCAACGCTCCGTATACTCTTCCGGTCTTGCCTCGTACAAGCTCGGCAATATCGGGATTTTTCTTCTGAGGCATTATTGACGATCCGGTAGAGAATGCATCGTCCAATTCTATGAAACGATATTCGTTTGAATTCCAGATTATCATTTCTTCGCTGAAGCGGCTTAAATGCATCATGATGATGGATAAAGCGCTTAAAAACTCAAGAAGATAATCCCTGTCGGAAACCGAATCCATGGAATTGACGGTAGGATCGTAAAACCCAAGCTCATCTGCCACAAATTTCCTGTCAAGAGGATATGTGGTCCCGGCAAGCGCTCCCGCACCTAAAGGGCTGAAATTCATGCGTTTATATATATCTTCCAGCCTTAAAACATCACGCTTAAACATCTCAAAGTATGCGCAAAGATGATGTGAAAGCGTTACGGGCTGTGCCTTTTGCAGATGAGTAAAGCCCGGCATATATGTATCGATATTCGATCTCATAAGATCAAGTAAAACCTTTAAAAGCTCCAAAAGGTCTTCTTTGATCGAAAGAACGTTTTTGCGGGTATAAAGACGCATATCAAGAGCAACCTGATCGTTACGGCTTCTTCCGGTATGAAGCTTTTTGCCGGTGTCGCCTATCCTGTCGATAAGGTTTGATTCGATAAACGAATGAACGTCCTCGTATTTTTCTGTTATCTTAAGTTTTCCGGATTCGACATCGGATACGATGTCTTTAATAGTATTGACGATCAGATCTGCCTCTTCATCGGAAATAATGCCGATCTTTGCAAGCATCTTGGCCTGAGCCGTGCTGCCTTCGACATCTTCCGAAAGCATCTTTTGATCGAACCCTATGGAAGCATTGAATTTATAAACAAGTTCATCTGTTTCTTTTGTAAATCTTCCGCCCCATAATTGTGCCATACAGAGTATCCTTCTTTCCGAGAAATTAAATCTAATTTTAGCATACAGTAAATTGCAATTCAATAACGGTAAAAGAAAAATATGCACAAAAAAAGATGAAGTTTTGGCTTCATCTTTATTGTTATGTAAGCTCCCGGCCGGATTCGAACCGGCGACCTACGCATTACGAATGCGTTGCTCTACCAGCTGAGCCACGGAAGCTGATCAAACGACAAGGGTTATTATATAAAAACTTATTCCTTTTTGCAACAAAAAACTATCAGAGTTTTTTGTAAATATAAATTGTCAAAGGCTTTAACTTAAACTTAAGCTCACCGTGCTTGGAATCCTCGTCGGGAAATACCGAAAGTACAGGCTTTGGAGATACTTCAAGATCTCCGCCGTATATAGTTTCGTTTGAATTGAATATTTCCTTATAACCTGCATTGTCATCCGTTTTGATTACGATGACTCTGTCTTTTTCGGAGAAATTGCATGTTACGAGCAAAGTATCGTCATAGCCTTTTCTCAGGAATGTTACCGATGATTTTTCGGGGTCTGTGGTATCAAGCCATTCAAATCCTTCCTTTTTGTTGTCAAGTTCGTTAAGCGCGGGGCATTCCTTGTAAAGCTTATTAAGATCCTTTAAAAACAGAGTTAGTTTCCCGTCATTGAACTTTGTGAAAGGAAGACATTTTCTGCCGGGCACAACATAAAGCGAAGTCAGCATGAGCCTGAAATTCGCATATTTATTCATGATATTGCCGGGATATCCTTCTATCAGTATGGATTCGTCTTCGCCGTAATCCCTTGTGGGCAAAAGCAATATGAATTCTTCACAATAGGCGTTTATTAAAACATTTGTAAGTTCCGTATAATGAAGGGTCCTGTCATAAGAGCTTCTTGAGAAGAAACGCCTCATATCGGCATGAAGGTGATTGTCGAATTTGTAATCAAAACCAAAGCCCTCTTCTTCAAGGCTTACGGTAAGATTGTTTGAATTTAACGAATCACCTGCAATGGTTATAAATTCGGGATTCTTCTTGTGTAAAACAGAATTCAGATGCTTTATGAATTCCTCTCCGCCGTGATTCTCGGGTCCGCCGAACATATTGGGCACGTAATCCTGTTCACCGCGCATATAGTTTAAGTAAAGTATCCTGTCCGTCCCTCTTAACACAAAACCGTCCGCATGGAAGGCCTTGATATAATAAAACGCGGAACTTATAACATAATTTCGCACGTATTTTTTGGTGAAATCAAAGGTGATCCTGTTCTCGATCTCAAAATCGTTGATGGCTTCGTAAAGTTTACGCCCGTCAAAGCCTTTAAGTCCTTCGTTATCGGGTGTGAATGATGAAAGATCGAGAGTGAATATGACCGGGATATCCGCGTCGTGAAGCCCGTTCACAAGATACTTTATATCGCTTTTGATAAAACCGTATAAAGCAAACAGAGAATACAGTTCGCCCGTATCGTCGTTTTTTGATAAGTTGTCGAAAACCACACAATCATAGTCGTAGCGTCTTATATAGTCGATAATGTCTTTTAACGATTCCGAAAGAGGTTTTCCGTCGGCGATAAAGTTCTTTAGCACGATCTCGCCGAAAGAAAGAGGTCTGTTCTTTGCTTTGATCGATTTTTCTTTTGCCATGAACTTGGCGTCGGACCATGAGAAAAACTCATCCTTCTCAACAATTGAAGCATGATTTTCGTTATCTTCGATCAGGAAACTGAACGGATCGCGCTTTAAATACGTAAGACCGTTCTTTAATTTGATCTCGTATTTGTATAAAGCACCTTCCTTGATACCGGGAAGAAAAATGGAAAAGATACCGCTTTCGCCAAGCCTTGACATCTGATTGACTCTTCCGTCCCAGGAATTGAAATCACCGACAACGGAAACACGTTCGGCCATTGGCGCATAAACGGTAAAAGTAACTCCCGAAAGCTCTTTGTATGTGGTTTCATGAGCTCCGAAGCAGTCATACATATCATACAGTATGCCTGCATAGAATTTTTCGTTGATGTTTTTGTCGAATTTCGGCAAATAGATATAGTTCTCGGGACTTATGACCGTTTTATCCTCATAAGTCACGATATATTCATATTCATGAACATTTTTATCGGATGTCCAATATGCAAAGAAACCTTCTTCATCGGCTTCCTGCATCTCTGCATTTTCTTTGGCTCCTTTTGCTTTTAACAAAACAGATATGGCGCCGGGAAAGAAACATTGGATCAAAGTTCCGCCCTGAACGCTGTGTTTACCGAGAATCTCATGCGGGTGATCGCATTCCGAATAAATGATACTTTCAATCTCGGGCCAATTCATCATTTTGTAAAGCTTATTGTCCATAATCTTATCTCCGAAAGATCTGTTTTAATCAAGTTCGTGGATAAACAATCCGCTTAAGAGCTTGGGCTCGAACCATGTTGACTTGGGCGGCATTAAAAGCCCCGCATCGGCAACATTGAAAAGCTCGTTCATGGATGTCGGATACATCGAAAAAGCAACGGCCGCATCTTCGGTCATTCGTTTTCTTAATTCCTTTACTCCTCTTATACCGCCCACAAAATCGATCCGCGGGTCAGTTTTCGGGTCTTCGATCTTAAGTACAGGATTAAGCAGATGATCCTGAAGGACCGATACATCAAGGCTTTTAATGGGGTCATTGCTTAAAAGCTCATCCTTAAGGCAGATCTCATATTCTTTATCCGAAAGGAACATATAGATCTGTCCCTTCTTACAAGGCTTATTATCGCTTATCGGAATTTCCCGAATATTAAAACTTGAAGAGATCTTATCAAGAAATTCATCTTCCGTAAGATCGTTTAAGTCTTTTACCACGCGGTTGTAATCCATGATCATAAGCTCGCTGTCCGAAAAGATGACACTCAAGAAATAATTGTATTCCTTATCGGGATCGTATTTTCCGCAAGCTTCTCTTCTCATCTTTGAAACCTTGCATGCGGCTGCACAGCGATGATGACCGTCCGCTATGTAAAGGTTTGGAATATTTGAAAATGTATCCGTTATAAAGCTTATATCTTCATCTTTATCGATGATCCAGCATTTCTGGAGAACATCGTTGTTTGAAAATTCGGTATACGGCTTATTTTCTTTTATCTTTTTGTACAGAGCGTTTAAAGACTTATCTTCTCTGTAAGCAAGAAAAATAGGACCGGTCTGGGCGTTTAATGTATCCACATGCGTTATACGGTCCTTTTCCTTTTCGGCTCTTGTATTTTCGTGCTTTAAGATTATGTTGTTTTCGTAATCAAGAACAGATGCACAACAAACAAGCCCTGTCTGCGCACGGCCGTTCATTGTCTGCTCATAGAGATAAAAACAGGCTTTATCGTCTTTTACAAATTCTCTGTCGGAAAGCTTTTCGTTATATATTTCCCTTGCTTTTTGATATACCTTTTCGTCGTAGTTATCTACATCATCGGGAAACAACGCTTCCGCCATATCTATTTTAAGGAAAGTCTTATCGTGATCTTTGAAATATTCCTTTGCTTCGGCTCTGTTAAATGTGTCGTAGGGTAAAGATGCGATCTCCGGCTCGAGACCGGATGCGGGACGAACTGCCCTGAATGGTTTGATGGTTGCCATTTATGCCTCCGTGATCTGTATATTACAAATTGATTTTAACAAAATTTAATGGAAACAACAACTTAAAGGTGATATATTAAGAATAAATTTGGAGGTAGTTATGGACAGAGAACAGGAAAACCAATATATTTACGATGAAGTCACAAAATTTGCCGATAAGGTACTCGACGGTATCGATCCTCAAAAAGTTCAGGTTTCTTTTCAGCTTGAAAAATTACGTCCGAGAATGATGGAGCTTGCAATGGAATTGTCGACCACATCCGAAGACATTTTTATCCGTTATATGGATACCGCTTCCACTGTGTCGCTAAACGTCGAGAAAAAATTCCAGTCTACGATGGGCAACATGAATTCTTACGGCGATCCGATGTGGACCGAACAGTTTTAGGTAAAAGAAAAGAGCTCCGATATTATCGGAGCTCTTATTATTTTGCTTTGTTATTTTACCACTCTTACTCTGAATACGCCTTCTATTGCTTCAAGTTTCTTAACATGATCGGCGGTAATGGGCTCTTCAACGTCAAACATCGTATAAGCGTAATCACCTTTTGATTTGTTCATAAGGTCTGTGATGTTGATGCCGAGATCTCCGAATGTAGCGGTAAACTTGGTGATCATATTGGCAATGTTCTTGTGGAAGATCGCAACACGGCCTGCCTTATCGCAGATTCCCATATCTACATTGGGATAATTTACCGAGTTAACAATATTTCCGTTTTCAAGATAATTCATCATTTCCTTAACTGCCATCTTTGCACAGTTATCTTCGGATTCTTCCGTTGAAGCTCCGAGGTGAGGAGTTACGATACATCCCTTTGCTCCTACCGTCGTGGTGTTCGGGAAATCGGAAACATATTTAAACAGCTTGCCTTTTGAAAGCGCATCAACGATAGCTTCCTCATCAACAAGAAGATCTCTTGCAAAATTAAGCACGATAGTTGTGGGCTTCATCATTGCAATGGCGTCTGCGTTTATCATCTTCTTGGTGCTGTCGAGAAGCGGTACGTGAATGGTGATATAGTCGCATTCTCTGTAGATCTCATTTACATCAACGACATGTTTAACCTGTCTGTTAAGGCTCCATGCGGCATTGACCGAAATATAAGGATCGTATCCGTATACTTCCATTCCCATATGGATAGCGGCATTTGCCACCTGTGCTCCGATCGCACCGAGTCCGATAACACCGAGCTTTTTGCCCGAGATCTCGGTACCTGCGAAATTCTTCTTCTGTTTTTCCGCAGTCTTTGCGATATTGGCATCATCCTGATTGTCGATACACCAGTTGATACCGCCGACTATATCTCTTGCCGCATAAAGCATACCTGCAAAAACAAGTTCTTTAACGCCGTTTGCATTGGCGCCGGGAGTATTAAATACAACAACACCTTTTTCAGCAAGAGTATCAAGGGGTATATTGTTGACACCGGCTCCGGCTCTTGCTACGCAAAGGAGCTTGTCCGAAAACTCAAGTTCGTGCATGACAGCGCTTCTTACAAGGATACCTTCAGCTTCGTCGATATTCTCTGTTTTCTCGTAATTATCGGAAAACTGAGTAAGACCAACCTGTGAAATTGGATTTAAACAATTATACTTAAACATTTAACCATTCTCCTTCTCATACTGGGTAAGAAAATCAACCAAAGCCTTAACGCCTTCGATAGGCATGGCATTATATATGGATGCTCTTAAACCGCCGACTGTCTTATGTCCTTTAAGGTTATCGAAACCGGCTGCCTTTGTGGCTGCAACAACGGCTGCATCCTTTTCTGCGCTGTCGGTAACAAAAGGAACATTCATTAACGATCTGAATTCTTTTTCAACGGTACCCTTAAACATCTTTGAACTGTCAAGGAAATCATAAAGAACTTTTGCCTTTTCTCTATTG